>JAHWGK010000190.1 GCA_020054495.1 Thermoplasmata archaeon
AACCAACAATATATGGCCCGTCTGGAGTATTAGAGCGCTCACAATGCTGAGACGGAATAGCGATTCAGAAGCCATGATATTATTGGCTGTTTTTGCGGCATCTCCGGGTACAATAAGGGAGGAAACCCACATTATGCCGAAGAGACCGAGTGGGATCATAATCAGATACAGGAACCCTGCAAATCTTGCGGTCTTATTGATTGAATTCATTTTTTCTTTGTTAGTCATTGTTTTTTCGCCTTTCTTTTTAAAAAAATTAATAAACTGTTACCAGTGCTTCATTATCCTTGGGAGTAGGTTTTTCTACCTCTTTTAATTTAAGAACTTCCGGAGGTCCGTATTTTGTATAAATGATAGCTTTCATTTTAATTCCCTCTAATCTTTATTTTCTTGAAATTACGGAAGTTATTATCAGACCTAAGCCTATCCCTATGAGTGTAAATGCAACCAATCCTAAAGGGTATGTCCTTATATAAAAAATTCCAGCACCAATCCCTATAAGTAGACCTCCACCAATAGCCCATGTGCTCTTATCTTCTTTTTTGTTTGGCTTATCCATTTTTATTTACCTCCTTTTCCTTTTATTGTTTAAATTGTCC
>JAHWGK010000191.1 GCA_020054495.1 Thermoplasmata archaeon
ATGGGTTTAATACCCTGGAGCTCTGCTCCGGTTAATTTTTAAAGATATATTATAATCAACATTTTGATGGAAGTAAGATATTCATCCCATTGTAGTTATCGTATAAGATATCATATGGTATTTGTTCTAAAATATCGTAAAAGTCTGATTACAGAGGAGATTTTTAACTATTTAAAACATATTTTTTCAGGTATATCTGAGCGATATTATCTTAATTTTCAAGCTTTGGGCGTTGAGCGAAATCATCTACATATTCTTGTTGAAGCAGCACCGAGATATTCTCCATCTCGGGTAATGCAGATCTGTAAAAGTGTTTCTGCTAAGCAACTCTTTAAGCATTTTCTTGAGCTTGAGGAAGAACTTTGGGGCAGTCATTTTTGGTCAGAAGGAGGACACATTGATACTGTTGGAGATGACTATGATGTGAAAGAAATGGAGGCGTATATTCGGAATCAGGGTGTTTCAAAGAAACAGATGAAACTGTATGAATTCCCATCAACATCAGTTGATGAAGAATCGCCGTCTTGAAAATCTGCGTAATGCCCCGATGCTCTGCATCGATTGGGATAGCAGATTTTAGGCGATTCTATTTACTTAT
>JAHWGK010000192.1 GCA_020054495.1 Thermoplasmata archaeon
AAGATCATATTGAAATTATTATTGATTTCATCAAAAATAATATTCCAAAAAATATTCCCTTTTCAGTTGATATAGTAGATCCTAATATAAAAATAAAAGTATTGAAATTATTAAAAATTAATAATTTACTTTCAAGAACAATTTATAATTCAATTCATATAGGAGTATCAGATGATGAATTTAATGCTTTAAAAAAATATAAACCTAATATGATCATAATCGTTGCTTTTAATCCTAAAGATAAATCACCAGATGGAAAATTAGAAGTCCTTGAAAATGGTGCAAATTTGACCAATTATGGTTTAATAGAGACTGTAAAAAAAATTGGGATTAAAAAAATTTTATTAGATACAGCAGCATTAGCCCCCGGTGATAATACTGGATCGTCAATAGCTGCAATACCAGTTTTTAAAGAAGAATATGGATTACCAACGGGATGCGCGATACACAATGTAGTTGAAAAATCAAAATGGTTAAATAATTATAAAAATTCAAGGAAGATTGTTGATTATTCATCTAATATAAATATTCCAGCTTTTGGAGGAGATTTTGCAATAATTGGTCCTTTATATAACGCTGAATTTGTTTTACCTATAA
>JAHWGK010000193.1 GCA_020054495.1 Thermoplasmata archaeon
GGTTTTAAGTTCACGTTTCCTTCCCGGTGGTGAAAGAAGCCGCCTAAGAGCCCGCAGACCAGTTGTGATAATAAAACGGCCGGAACAATTTGCATAGGGCCAAAGCCGAAAAGCAGCAGTACGGGTGTAAAGGTAGTTCCGTAACCCATGCCCAGAGTTGAATCCATATATTCGCACAAAAAAGTGAGTACGACTATTGCAACAATTATTCCCGGTGACAAATCAAACATATACTTCTCTACATCACATATAGCCAAGAGACCTTAGCTTTTGCATCATGTAGTCCTCTTCCTTGTCCTGGGCCCGGCCGCTTCTCTCGGAAATCTTGGAGGTCTTTAGCTCCTCGACAACCTTCTCTATCGTGTCAGCAACCGAATCAATAGGCATACAGCAGGTCTCACATCCGATGCTTCTATATCGTTTTCCGTTTTTGGCAAAGTACAATTTAACAACGGGGATGTTTTCTCTTTTGACATACTCCCAGACGTCAATTTCGCGCCAGCCGAGTAATGGATGGACCCGAAGGTGCTCTTCCTCAGCGGCCCTGGTCTTATACTGGTCCCACAACTCCGGGGGCTGGTTCTTATAAT
>JAHWGK010000194.1 GCA_020054495.1 Thermoplasmata archaeon
GCTAAAGCAATAAAAGAGCTAAAAAGACAAGGGGCAAAAGAAGTATCAGTAGCATGCACTCATGGTTTATTTGTGGGCGGAGCAAAAGAAAAAATCCTTTCAGCAGGTTGTAATGAAATTATCTCTACCGATACCATCGAAAATGAATTTAGTAAAGTTAGAGCCGCACCCTGTATTTCAGAAGTTTTATTGAAAAATCTTCATTAAATTGAGAACATAGATACAATATTGGAGATAAGTTATTTATAAGACTATAGATTTACGGTTGTGTTTACCCTTAGGTGATAGTGATGCGAAAAAGAGCACAAAGAAAAACACCTTTAGTAGAAACAATACAAATAGGAAAAAGAGATAAACCAGAAAAGAAAAAGATTAAGTTTAAGAAGAATTGGTGGATTGCGGTATCGGTAATAGCCATATTCTTTATGGTATTGTTTTTAAATTCTTATTTTAATATTATCTCAGGCGTAGCGATTAATCCCGAGGGGGACTCCCTTAATACCAAGTTCTATCTGTCCGGTCCTGACCCATACTACAACATGAGATTAGTTGAAGAAACTGTTAAAACCGGTCGTTATCCGTTTTATGC
>JAHWGK010000195.1 GCA_020054495.1 Thermoplasmata archaeon
AATTTAAAAAAAGCAGAAACTTCAATTATGAAGTCCTGCCTTTTGATTTTCTTGGCTCTCCCTATTGGAAACGTTTAGTACTTTTAAATGAGAATTTGTAATAGAAAATAACAAATTAATAGGCTAAAAATTCATTATTCTGGGTAATTTTCAAACACTATACTCTATAAATGTATAAGGATATATTTTACAATCCTGTTAGTAAATTGCTTATGGTTCTAAATCGCTATACTTGGTGGAGGCTAGTAGACGACTTTCGCAACTTTTGTATGTGTGATGAAACTGAAAAAGTGTTTCAGAAGTTGGAAGAAGCAATTGGGATCTGTTAATAATTTAAATAGGCAGAACCTCTGATCAAGAAGCATTGTCTATGTTATTGTCAGGCTCCCTAACGTTTTCTAGTTGGAATCAAATTATTCAAGATATGCGTAATATCTATAAACTAAAGGGGTTAATTGATCTTTCTGTTAGTATTATAAATCCGATTTAACTTATTATTATCCCTTATTTATCAATAATTATACTTCCCTACTCTTGTTCTAACCATGTATATTATAAAGTGGGTATTATTTAAAGCAAGTATTTA
>JAHWGK010000196.1 GCA_020054495.1 Thermoplasmata archaeon
ATTCATTTGTTAATTTTCCAATTCACCAATTAGCCGATTAGCCAGTTGACCAATTATTTTAGTCTACCGGTCTACCAGTCCTCCAGTCACCCGGTCCTCCAGTCTGCCAGTCGATTTAGTTAACTAGTCAGCTGTTTAGTTAGTTAGTTAGTTAGCGATTTATAATTTTTAGTTAATAGTTTGTTATATTCTTTATCATCGCGAGTTCTAAATCTGGTGTAGGGTTTGATTTATCAAACCCGCAAGACGGGTCGAATAAATTCGACCCCTACATTAAAAACAATATTTTATTTAAAAAAGTTTTGAATTTTGAATTATGGTTTTTCGCTTTAAGTTTTTAGTTTAATGCTGGCGCGATACTAGATACGATTTTATTCTGGTTTATTTCTTTTTATTTACTATATACTATATACTATATACTATATACTATATACTCAATACTATATACTATATACTATCTTATCTTCTAGTTTCTACTTTTTTCACGATATACGAAATACGATATACTAACTAGGTTTCTGTCTTATAAACTTGAAACTCGTAACTCGTAACTTGCAACTTATTGTTCCTTCTGTAAAACTTCCA
>JAHWGK010000197.1 GCA_020054495.1 Thermoplasmata archaeon
GCTAAGAGCTGCCCATCCAACAATATCTCCATGCTGCTCTGTAACAAGTATTGGATTTTTAGGTCCATGTTCCATAAACCATTTTTTTTGTTCTTCCATGTTTTTAGTTTGTGTATCAAATGTAGCCTCGGTTTTTAGAATTGCTTCATTGTAAATTTTAGTAATATCTATAAGATCATCTAATGTTGCATGTCTAATTTTTATCAATTTTATTCACAACCAATGGAACTATTTTATTACAAATTAACCTTAACACTTATAATATATGGTGTTTATCTCATCCAAAAAAGCTAGTGCAAATGGTGCCATAAGATGTTCTGTGTAGAATGTGGTAAAGAAGGACCTATATTCAGAGAAGGAGCATGTGTAGATTGTTATCTTAAAACACACAAGCTTTCCAAAGGCCCTGTTACCATTGATCTTCCTACATGTTCCCATTGTAGTTCATATAAATACAAAAATACGTGGACCTCTGATCTGTTTGGAGAGGTTATCAGGCGAGTCATCAGAAATGCTTTTCACATCAGTAAAGAACTGAAAAAAATCGATATTAACACAGAATGTAAAGAAACAAAAGAGGGGAT
>JAHWGK010000198.1 GCA_020054495.1 Thermoplasmata archaeon
CGCCTCTTTGAGATGCGAGATTCATAAGGTCCTGTTTCGAGTATCTACTAATCGATTTTAAACGGAAATCCTCGTCATCTGTTGCAATCGATAGATCATCAGCTTTCTTCTTGGAAATACCTTTTACGGTAATCTGCGTTCCTTTGTTTGTTGATCCAAATGTAATATTTTCGGATGATAGGTCTTCATCGTCTTCATCCATTGAGGCTCTGATCTTTCTGTAAGATTCAAGTTTCTCCCTAGCTCGTCTAGACTCATCGGCTTCTTCCTCGACTTCTTCATCCTCATCATCATCATCATCATCATCATCATCATCATCATCTTCGTCATCATCTTCGTCTTCGTCTTCGTCTTCTTCCTCGTCTTCTTCCTCATCTTCTTCGCCATCTTCATCTTTCTCATCTTCATCCTCAAAGTCTTCATCTTCGTCAAATTCCTCATCTTCTTCAGAATCTTCATCATCATCATCAGCTTCTTCATCATCGTTAAAACTATCATGTTCCGACTCAGTATGTGTTCTCTCATTGGCAGAAGGTAGAAGTTCGCCATCATCCTTAATTCTAAACTCATCAGACACTGGA
>JAHWGK010000199.1 GCA_020054495.1 Thermoplasmata archaeon
ATTCAAAACTAAGTTTTTGTTTTGAATAGAAAATTAAATAATTTTTTTATTAATATTAGAGTTTAAATGGCGTTTTTAATTTATTAATTAAAATGCTAATAGCATAGCCGACTATTCAAATGAGAATTTTTAAAAAGTGAATTCTCAATGAATATATTATAATTCACCTACAAGTGGGTAAAATTGGTCTCCTGAGGTCAAGTCCTCTTCTGTTGTAAAAATATGGGCCAGGCCGGAATTGAACAGGCGATCTCCGCGTTGTAAGCGCGACGTCATAACCACTAGACCACTGGCCCGATGTTTTAGACATTTTTCTTGAGGGTAAGATATGTTGCTTAAACGTAACCAATATCATCACCCTTTTGCTTGTCTGGAAGAAGGACATGTAATCCTACTTTAAAAGTTTTAATATCTATTTCATTGGAAAGTAATTTGTCAAGCCATACCTTTGCCTTGATTTCTGGTGTTAAATTCTCAATGTCTATTGTTTGTACTCGATTAAAATATTTTAAGGATAAATATTAATACAATTGAATATTAATGATGATAAATTAACATATTCGATTAACCAGCTTTTTAT
>JAHWGK010000019.1 GCA_020054495.1 Thermoplasmata archaeon
CATTGAAAAAATGCAAATGAAAATTAAGGGATTCTTATCAGGGCATGATTTCAATCTTAATCCTTCCAATTACTTATATCGCTGACTAAAAATTTGCTTTTTGACAAAATGTCATTTATCAAAAAAATGTAAAAAAAAGCAAATTATAGTTATAATTATTTGACTTTAGAATAATATTAATCTTTTTGGAATAAATTAAGCATAAGCATTTAAATATTAAAAGTGCATACAGCGTTACTCTTATCTAATAGGTGAAACATGGGTAAAGGATTAAACGCTGCAAGAAAACTCAAAAAAAGTAGAAAAAAACAGCTTTGGAATGATAGATACTACAAAAAAAGAGTTTTACACTTAAAAGAAAAAGCAGATCCGCTTGAGGGAACAGCTCAAGCTAGAGGAATTGTTATAGAAAAAGTAGGAATTGAAGCAAAACAGCCTAATTCTGCTATTCGTAAATGTATTAAAGTACAACTTATCAAAAACGGTAGGCAAATCACAGCATTTGCACCTGGAGATAATGCAATTAGTTTTATTGATGAGCATGATGAAGTAATGGTTGAAGGTATTGGTGGCAGGATGGGAAGAAGTTTCGGTGATATCCCTGGTGTTCGTTTTAAGGTTATAAAGGTTAATGACGTTTCGCTCAGGGAAATGATTAAAGGTAAAATTGAGAAACCAATGAGACGATAAACATGACTGCTAAAAAAACCGAAGGATTACATACTAATTTTTTTCCTGTGCTTGCAAAACATGATATAAGTAGTGTCAAAATTGAGGACAAGGGACTTGAGAAATACATTAATCTAGATACTGAAAACATCTACATTGGTGGTGTTTATTCTAATAAACTTTTTGCAAAATCTAAAACGCCTCTGGTTGAACGTTTAATCAATAATATGATGAGAACTGAGCAATATACTGGGAAAAAAATTAAGGCATATAAGGTCGTAAAAGCTACTTTTGAAATAATTGACAAAAAAACTAAGTCTAATCCTATGCAGGTATTTATCGATGCTGTTCAGAATGCTGCCCCAAAAGAAGAAACAACTAGATTACGTTTCGGCGGTATATCAGTTCCTAAAGCAGTTGACATCGCCCCTCAGAGACGTTTGGATATTGCTCTTCGCAATATCTGCAAAGGATCTGTTGCTGCAAGTCATAAAAATAAAAAGAGTGTGGAGGCTTGTCTTGCTGATGAGCTTATAAAGGCGTCTAAAAACGATGTGGCTTCTTTTGCAGTTGCAAAGAAAAACGATGCAGAACGTGTTGCTAAATCAGCTCGATAAAAATAATGGATTTATATTTAATAGGTAAATAAGGTGTCTAGAATGGGAAAGAAAGAAGATAATATCAAGAAAGCAAAAAACTTAATGAACAAATTAAATTATATTCGTAACATTGGTATCGCTGCACACATAGATCATGGAAAAACAACTTTGTCAGATAACCTTCTTGCCGGTTGTGGTATGATGAGTGAGGACCTTGCAGGCAAGCAGCTTGTTCTTGATTATGATGAACAAGAACAAGATAGAGGTATCACAATAAATACAGCTTCTGCATCGATGGTGCATGAATTTGAAGGTAGTGAGTACCTTATTAATCTTCTTGATACCCCCGGTCATGTTGATTTTGGTGGTGATGTTACTCGTGCTATGCGTGCTGTCGACGGATGTATAGTATTAGTTTGTGCTGTTGAAGGCGCTATGCCTCAAACAGAAACAGTTATACGACAGGCACTCCGTGAAAAAGTAAAACCAATTTTGTTTATTAACAAGGTTGACCGTTTAATCAATGAACTACGTGTAACCCCTGAGGAAATGCAGCAACGTTTTGTCAAAATAATCGCAAAATTCAATGAGCTGTTAAACCGGGTGGTCCCTGAGGAATTTAAAGGTAAATGGGATGTTAAAGTAGAAGATGGTAGTGTAGCTTTTGGCTCTGCTTACTACAACTGGGCTACTTCAGCACCATATATGAAAAAATCAGGACTTAGTTTTAAGGACATTTATAATTATTGTAATAACAATGATCAAAAAACGCTTGCAAAAAAATCAACTATCCATGAAGTTTTATTGGACATGGTTATTGATCATCTTCCACCCCCGATAGAAGCTCAGAAATATAGGATACCTCACATATGGAAAGGGGATCAAGATAGTGAACTTGGAAAAAACATGATTAATACCAGGGAGAGTGGGCCTTTAGCATTGATGATTACAAAGATTATTATGGATCCGCATGCTGGAGAAGTTGCTGTAGGACGGATGTATAGCGGAAAAATTGAACGAGGACAAGAGGTTTATGTTGCTGGAATGCCTAAGGTCAATCGGGTGCAACAGGTAAATCTTATGGTTGGAGCTGACAGAATTCCAGTTGATTATGTCAGTGCAGGAAATATTGTTGCTGTAACAGGTATAAGAGATGCAATCGCAGGTAGTACTGTTACAGGTGATTCCGATGCTGAACCATTTGAACGAATAGTACACGTCTCTGAACCAGTAGTAACAGTTGCCGTTGAAGCGAAAAACATGAAGGATCTGCCTAAGTTAATTGAAGTTCTTAGAAGTATATCAAAAGCAGACCCAAGTATACAAGTTGATATCAATCAAGAGACCGGCGAAAACCTGATATCTGGCATGGGAGAGCTTCATCTCGAAATTACTGATTACAGAATTAGAAATGAGTATGGAGTTGACATTGTCACTTCAGAACCTATTGTGGTTTATAGAGAATCAGTTGCGAAAAAAAGCACGCAGAAATTCGAAGGTAAATCACCTAATAAACATAACCGTTTCTACATAGAAGTCGAACCACTACCCAAAAATATTGTTAAAGCACTATACGACAATGAGATACCACAGAATATTAAAAAACATAAAAACGACGTAATTAAAAAACTACAGGAACTTGGAATGACCAAAGATATCGCAAAAGGTGTCTTTAGTATTCAAGGATTAAATATTATCGCGGATATAACTAAGGGAATTCAGTATCTATTTGAAACAAGAGAACTAATAAAAGAAGCATTTAGCGGGGTCATGAAGAGTGGACCAACAGCAAATGAGCCCTGCCAAGGACTTCTAATAAGACTTGTTGATGCAAAACTTCATGAGGATGCTATTCATAGAGGACCAGCTCAGGTTATACCTGCAGTGAGAAATGCAATATATGGTTCAATAACCAGTTCTGATCCAATTATTCTTGAACCTATGCAAAAGGTTTTTATAAGTACACCACAAGAACTCATGGGAGACGCATCAAAAGAGTTGAATCAACGGAGAGCAGTTGTTCGAGATATGATTAACGATAAAGACATGGTCAATATTGATGCGAAAGCACCAGTTGCAGAAATGTTTGGATTTGCCTCAGCAATTCGATCAGCAACAGGCGGAAGAGTTCTTTGGAACACAGAAAACCTAGGTTTTGAACCTCTACCAAGACAACTCCAACCTGAAATCGTAAAACAGGTACGAGAAAGAAAAGGTTTAAAGCCTGAACCAAATCCAGCTGGTTACTACATGGATTAAGTCTAACTTTTTAATAATTATTTTTTTATTGTAAAGGAGTCGGAAATGACTCCTTCTGGTTTTATTGCTTGAAATGTTAATAAAGATTGGTTAGCAGTAATAAAACAATAATGATATAGCGGGGTAAGTAAAAAATTTGAAAAATATTATAATGAAAATACTGTTACCTCATTTTGAGATGTACTATGGATAGAGGAAATATTCCCATAAGTAAAAATTATGAACTTGAATACCGCTATTTTGATAGAGACCTAAATCACAAGTATTTCAACAGAAGATTTGAAATATATGTACTTGAAAAGAAAGCACTAAGAAAAAACTATGTTTTACATATGGATAACACTGATACTCGTCAAATGGCACCTAACGTTTTTAAAGCATCAACAGGCAGAAAAAAATATGATTTTGGTGTAACAACCTTGAACTGGAATGATATTAAAACTAAATTTACTGACTATATTGTTGCGGAGCTGGGTGAACAACAAAGAGAGAATGTTAAAAAAGCTATTGGTAAACTCTCATCTCCTAAATTATAAATTTGCTATCTTGTATTTTCCATGTACCGGTTCGTATATCTGACCGTTACGTTTTAGTCTGTCCAATGCATCTTCAACCTTACTAGATTCAAGACCCTCAATCTCAGATTCTCTAACTATGTCTCCTCGCAATGCGTTACCATCTTTTGCTTCATTACATAATCTTTGGATAATGTCCATAATTATACGCATTCTATCATGTTGACTGTGGCTGATACCTGTTGCTATTATGTCAATATCAAATTTGCCAGTCTCTCTATCCATACCTACCCGTCTTAAATATTGATCGACAATATAAATTGCTCTTTTTGCATCCTCCTCGGTTACCTCCTGACTAAGTCTCATTTTTGCACTTGCTTCTGCTAATCTTACAAATGCTTCAAGCTGTCTTGGAGTGAATGTAACAGATTCCTCAGATGAATTTCTAAAGTCTACATAATAGTTTTTTAACATTTCAAGTGCATTATCATTCATAACAGGAAAGATGTTCCTCTTGGCATATGCCACATACTTACGGAAAAACTCAGGAGTAAATGTTGGCATAACAATCTTCATCAAACTCTCCTGTTCCTTTTTTGTATGTTTAGATTTTTTTAATTTTGAAATTTGTTCAGATACCTCTCCAGCTTTGTGAGTGAGTAAAATATGTGTTGCAAGATCAGTGTCTTTTGTACGGTTAGGCTTATCAATTATAGAAAAAATTAGATCAAAACGAGAGATAAGAGCAGGGGGCATGTTAATTTGTTCATGTATAGGCAGAAATTCATCAAACCTCCCAAGTTTTGGATTAGCAGCCGCAAGAACTGCACATCTTGACTTAAGTGTTGCATTGATTCCTGCTTTTGCAACTGAGATTTCTTGCTGTTCCATAGCTTGATGAATTGCACTTCTATCTGTTTCTTCCATCTTGTCAATTTCATCGATACAGGCAACACCCATATCAGCAAGGACTAGAGCTCCTGCCTCAAGTGTCCAATGGCCCTCAGCAAATTCATCTCGAACAGCAGCAGCCGTTAGACCAGCCGCAGTTGAAGCTTTTCCTGAAGCATAAACACTCCTAGGAGCAAGCTTTGACATGTATGTAAGCATCTGAGATTTTGCAGTACCTGGATCACCAACAAATAATGCATGAATATCACCTCTGATACGAGTACCATCAGGCATTTCCTTTGCTAGACCTCCAAATAACTGTAAAATCATAGCTTCTTTTTCAACATTTAATCCAAAGATTGTAGGTGAAAAACTTTCTCTCATTTTAATATAAAGATCAGGGTCTTTGCTTACCGTAATTATTTCCTGTTCATCTTCAGGAGTAACGTCTATTTCTTCAAATGCTAGTTCCTGACTTTCTATACTAATTGCCTCCATAGTTTTATCAAATGAGGTAAGACGAAAAGTTCCTCTTCTTCTCTGCATTGAGTGTAAAATACCATTTACAATTACTCTATCCCCCGGTGCAATCTCGCCTACAAGATCATCTTCAAGATAGACGCCGATTCTTTCAGGTTGAGCACCACCACGTAGACCTTCAGGATTTTCTTGAATTTCAATTTTTTGAGAATCTATAAAACTTGATAGGTTTGCTAAAAGTTTAAAAGAAGAAACCCTGCCACAACCACCTTGATCCTCAAAACATTCAGAGGGCTCTTTTAGAATATCTTCGTCCTGTTCAATCCTAACAACAGCTCCACATTTTTGACATTGAAAAGAACCAACCTGAAGTTTAGGTCGGACCTCTGTTCTCTTCTTAACAAGACCCTCTATCGCAGCCAATTTTCCGAGATGATTGGCACGAATTTTTCTAATTAAAATTTTATTTGTATCCGGAATATTAGTAACTCTAAAATGAAGTTGAAGTTTATTTTCAGAAGCGGCATCAATGTTTTTCAGTGCTTCTTCAGCATTATACAATGCTTTATATGGCTGATTAAGAAGTAATTCAGCAAGTTTCGGATCCGCCTTATCTATATCCCAATAGTCAACGTATAAACTCCGTTTCTCAGGGTATTCAAGAGCAACATTTTCGATATCTGATTTACAATATTCTTCAAAGAATTTCTGCCACTGCGATACTAAACTCTCATCCTTTAACAGTTTTACCATATGAATTCCCCCAAATTCGGAAATGTGAAATACATGCTATGTCTATTAAATTTTTAGCGGGTGTAGAAGGTTCGTGAGTGGGTGCACGTTTCATCTACTGACTGCCCATCTGCATTCTTGACCCCGTTAACCCTTTGAGCACCAGCAGTTTGCGGTAAGGTTGCTCACTTCCGTGCCTCACCCGGTACCCGCAGCTAAGATATACATATGACCTTCCAATCATATGTGATTATCACCTCTGATCCCATAGGACAAGGTTTCATCGTCAACAAACGGATCAATAAACGCTCGTTACATCGCCTCTTGGTTTCGACCCCGGCATAAAGACGATTTCCGGTTACAGGGAACGCCTATCTCCCCAGTCTATTCTACACCTATCGCCAATTTATTTTTACAGTGATCTTCGCATGATTATGAATAGATTTCTGATGAATTGAAAGAAAATCAAAGACATAGCAATCGCGATTATACCTATATCTAATGTAATATATCGCCAAATTTCGCCACCGTTTTCACCGTAATTTATACAATGAGTCATGAGGTAATATAACATAATTGCTACAATAAAAAACAAAACTATGTTAATGTAAAGTGACCATTTGTACCAGGTTTTTTTGCTCATTTGACGAATCACATCATCTACCATTAAATCATCTCCTTATTAACAAAGCAAATGATGAATAGATATATGAAGGTTATGTTTTAAATTATTACAGAAAATCAGTTAATTTAGTAGTTTTAGCCTTATCACTCATAAATAAAGAGTCAATAGATTTCTCGACTAAAGTAATTCTCTGTCTAGCGTAAGGTGATATATTATATCTCTGAGCTATTTCTTTTGATATTTCTAGATATTTTTTAACTGATTTTTCATGAACTGTAAGAGTTAATTTTCCACTACATTTGAGACACACTCCTTTAAGGGGAGGTCTCCGATATGTAATATTACATGATGGGCAACGGACAGATTGTTTGCTAAATGCTCTCATATTACCAAGTATATCTGGTAAAAAATGTCTTTCTATGACCCTGTATGCAACATTAGCTTCATCCACTGCCCTAATCTTCGCTGCAAGGTTAAGCTGTGCATTCATTTTATCCATCATTGTCTTTAAAGCCTTATAGTTAGATCTCTTTGGACCTTCAGAAATATCAACTGTATCGTGAGTAAATCCAAACTTTTCATATTGCAATTCACTTCCAAGTCTTGAGGACGCAAGACCCATAACAGATTCTAACTCTTTTGAATGTTCATGACGAAGAGTAGATTCATAAAATTCAAGTGGATACTGTGCAAGAGTATCAACATTATGGGCTTCTTTATCAACCTCAGATGGATCAATACGGATTGTAAGAATAAGAGGTAAATCCATTTTACCACCACGTTTATCAGGAATATATGAGTGAGAGAAGTTTAGCAGTGCATCCATTAGAAGCATTAGGCCATCCTCGTCACCATCGCAGTTTCTTCTCTTAGCTGCATGATAAAAAGGATGTGCGAAACATACTTGAGCCGCAGTAAAACCAATAATTCTTGAAAGGGAACCTGCAGAAGTATGAGGGGCAAGACCTACCGTAAGGTGCCCTGTTAAATCCTCAAGTTTTCGTATATTATAGAAACGTTTTAATCCATAAAACTTGACTAGAAGATCATCAACAAATTTTGAAACTTGAGCGAAATATTCTGCACCAGCTTTAGAAATTATTACATCCTGTACTTTCAACTCACAGATCTGATCAGCACTCTCAAGGTCATTTCCGATATAATCCTTTGTATAACCTAGTTCTTTTAATCTATTTACAGTAACTCCGATTTCTTTTGGTTTGAAATGTGTAAGTGGGGCATCAGTCATATCAAATCTTATCGTTCCATCTTTGAAAACATACACATTATGCTTAGCTCTTAAAATTCCTTTCTCCAATGGTTCAGGGGTTTTATGTTTTGATATAGTTCCAATAACGCCTTTTATTGTTTCTGGGAGGGTTCTTTCTTTTATGTTTTTTTGAGCAAGTTTTAGCTCCTCTGCCAGATTTATCTCACGAACCTCAATTCTACCGGTACCAATCTCAGTATGTTCCCCGCAAGTACAAAAAAGCCTATGTGTCTTCTTTTTGCATTTAGGACACATTCTGACTCCAGTCTCAACCTCGATTTTTCCTAAATCGGCAGCATTTTTGATAAGACGTTGATTACCACCAAAATTTCCTATTGGAAACAAAACATGAGGTGGAGGTCTCATCTTTCTTGCTGCTGCTTTTTCTGGTCTACCCATCCGAGTACCAATACGAAACGGTGCACGTGATCTAACTGTGAGACCTGCAAGTTTCGAGACTATAGAAACAGTATCCTCTTTGCTTTTCAGATTTTTTAATATTTTATATCTATCTGTCTCGGCAATTATATTTCCTTTAATATCTAAACCACAGCATCTGATAATAGGATATGAAAATCTGTCCAAAATGAAATTTTGTTCTCTTTGATTATGAAGAGCACCAAGCTCAATGAGAATTCTTTTAATTTCATCATCTTTAGGAAAGATAAGTGTTGAATCACTAGTAATTTTCCCATATTCTTTTATATATTTTGAAAGAAAAGCTAAATCCTCCACATTTATATCATGCCAAAAAAGGTTGTAATATGGGTGTAATGGGACATCATACTTAGTTGATATCTGTAATGCATCTTGATAAGAAGGTTGTTTTAGATTAAGTTCCCTACCAAATTCTTCGTTGATTTTTTTATTGGTTTTTTTTTCTGCTTCAAGAACTTCTGAGAATGAGTATTTTTTTGGTAAACAATCTAGTTTTTTCTGGAGATCTTGAATCCACCACTCGTACACATAACTAGAATCAGGAAGCAATGAATTGTTTTCGATAAACTCTCCAAAGGGGATGAGAATCTCACCAAGATCAATTATTTTTTTGATTTCGCTTTTTTTTTTTATTGATTTTACATCATTAATTTGAATTAAATCTCCGTTTTTTAGTAATACAATAGGACCTTCGATACTGGAACATGGTGTACCAATGGTCCCTTTTCCAGGGCGCTCTGTTTTAAGTTGTGTTCCAACTGCAATAAAATTATCAAGAATTTTCATAGAAGCAGGGTTTATTGCAGTAGATGCTAGCCCTCCTGTTCGAGCTCGGCCATATCGTAATCGAAAACCACCATTTCTAGATGGATGGGAAAAAACAGGCCTTCCAGCAATAACCTCTCCAATATATTTTGTTGAAGGAAGAATCTCAGGAACTTTTTTATCTTTTTTATCTTCAAGACCATTATCCTTATTTACAAAAATGTCTAGAAAATCCCAACCCTTAAGTTTTAATTTTTTAACGTGTTTTAATATTTTAGGAGCTTTTAGGCAAAGACCTTCTGCTATTACAAGGCAAGCGCCGCCTCTTAATCGATTTGTACTAACTCTTGGCAGATCCCTGTATCCTGTAACTTCTTCATCTTCGGTTCCTTCTCCAGTTATACATATTGGACAGCTTCTAGTTATCCTATCTATTTCATCAACTGAAGGTGTATACTGTAAATGTTGTACTCTTTTATAAAGAGGGATTTCTTCTTTATATCGCTCTATTTCTCCTTCGGTTGGTTTATATTTTTTAATACCCCTCTCCCTTCTAACCACATCTGCAATGAGAACACTCATTGCTTGCCCAGTTCCACCTGCACTTCTAATTGGTCCTGAGAAATATAGATCCACATAATCTGTGCCATCTGAATTTTTTCCAAGTCTTACCTCTGCAATTCCTTCTAGTGGCGCTACTAATACACCCTCAGTAAGTATCGCAAGACCTGTCCTAATTGCTTGGTCAAGAGCGTCCTCAGTTCTTTTAAATTTATATTTCTCTTCATCAACAATTTCTTTTGCAATTTCTAAAGAAACTGATTCTCTGTCGCCAATTTTTTTGGTTGCTGCTCGAATTTTTGGAGCAATCCCTTTTGGTCCAACGAGTTGTTCCACTCGGGCAGCTAGGTCTAAAGCCTGCGGTATCTCAACTTTAAATTCGGGGTCAAGACCTTTTTCCCTCGCTACAGAAGCAATTGAATAACATATGTCGATGTCCTCTTGTAATTTACTAAAATACTCGTGCATATCCGAGCTAGCTACAATATTTTTGGATAGATCCCCACCCATAGTTGACAGCTCTAAAAAGTTAACAATCTTGTTAATACAAAAATAATGTTTAAATCTTTGTATTTTAAAATCAAAGAGATGTACTCTTGTAAAAATTGATAGGTTTTAATTTTGAGCTTTTTCTGGAAAAAATCATTGTTTATTTGTTTTTTGAGATGAAAATGAGTAATAGAAAAATTTTTAAATGGTAATTGTATGCATGTATCATGCTACCGTGATACAATATAACATGATTATAACGGGGGGTAATTAAGATATTGAATAAAAAATGGCTTAATCTTTTCAAAAAAAGAATATGCAAATTGATAGCATTATTTATGATTATTATGGTAATAATTCCTAATTGTCTTGTGAGTGGTAAAAGTAATAAAACAGAGATTATAAGCTCAGGACATTATGGAAAAGGTTATAGATATAATATACAAGGGTGGGTTTATGTTCATGTTGAAGGAGAACCTTACGAGAGAGGGTATCAATATGGTTATCTTACTTCTGCTGAAATTGTAGATATGATTAACCGATGGAGTAACTGGGGTCATGAAGAAAAAATCATGAAATTATTCATTATAAAAAACCTTCTTCAAAACTATGACAAATTACCAGAACAATGGTGGGAAATCTGCAAATCAAAGGCAGCAAGAATCTTCTGGAAACAATTTCCTGAGGAATACCAACAGGAGATAAAAGGAATAGCTGATGGGGTAAGAGCCAGAGGTGGAACTGTTCATGGTCGTTTAGTAGATTATAAGGATATTCTCACATTAAATGTTATTGAGGAAACTCGTTGGACTTTTAAAAATCCTGGTGGAAGAGGACGCCCATTTAAAGTAACATTTAATCGGCTAAAAATGTTATTTTTAGGAAACTTTAAAAAAGAAGTATATGAACCTGGGCATTGTAGTGCTTTTATAGCTACCGGTAATGCAACAGTTGACGGGAGAATTGTCATGGCACATTCAACAATTTTTCCACCCAATTATATCCCTCAACGAGCTAATCTTATAGTGGATATTCAACCATCAAATGGCCACAGGTTTATTATGGCATCTTTTCCAGGTTATATCTGGAGCAGTGAAGATTATTACCAAAACGATTGTGGAATTTTATTGATGGAAACGTCCCTTGTCCCTCAAGGACCTTGGACTACAAAAGGAACTAAACCTGTTGGAGTTAGAGCTAGAAGAGCAATTCAATATTCTGATTGCATCGATGATATAATTCAGAGTTTTTTGAATGGGAATAATGGTCTATATCCAAACGACTGGGTAATGGGAGACACAAAGACAGGGGAGATAGCTTCGTTAGAATTAGCATTAAATAACCATGCCGTTACAAGAACAAAAAACGGGGTATTATGGTCTTGTTGTAATGTAAAAGATGATAAGGTAAGGTGGGAGCTTTGGGGTGTTTTTGGATTTGGGATCCTTGGAAGAATATTTTCAAGAAAGTTTCAACCTAATGCTAGAGACATAAAGTTTTCAGAAATGAGTGATAAATATTATGGTAAAATCGATGTTGATATCGTAAAAAAAATAATGTCAACAGAGCCAATAAGTACAAAAACAACTGATTGCAAAATTACGGATTCACAATTAGTAGAAAATCTTGGATTATGGATACATATGGGAAATCCAGATGGGAATGTTTCAATTACTACGCCAGAATTGGAAAAAAAATTGAAAGGAATCACAGATTTATTCCCAATAGGATGGGTAAAAATCTATGCCTCAATATCTAAGCCTTTGAATTTACCTCCGATAAATAACATAAAAGATAATGAGGAAAATAGTAAGCTGTTATGGGATAATAAAACTGGAGAAACGTTTGTTACTTCCACAGTATCAAAGGATTTAGTGTTTGTAATTACAGATACAGAATTACATGCTATGAAAAAAGGGACAAGTGAAACTAAATGGAAACAGCCAGTTATCAAGATAAATTCCAAACCTACTATTTACAAAGACACGGTGATAACAAGTTGTTCAAATGGTGAAATATATGCATTTAATATAGAAACAGGGGAAATCGAATGGACATATAGTTTTCCAGATTCGTCTTTTATCTCTGAAGTACAAAAAAGTACCATGTTAGTTGGATCAGGAGATACTTGTTACGCTTTTGATATTCCAAGGAGAAAAACCATCTGGGAGTATCAAACAGATGGTCCAATTACAATATCTCCGAAAATTGACGGAGAAACAGTATATTTTGGCTCATGGGATGGAAATGTTTATGCTTTAGACTCAAAAACTGGTGAAATAAAATGGATATATGAAACAGGATGGGGGATTGAAACAACCCCTGCAGTAGCGGATGGAAAAGTATTTGTGGGATCATTAGACAACAACTTCTATGCCCTGGATAAGAAAACCGGTGAATCAGTTTGGTACTATACCTGTAAAGCCGCTATTCACTCGTCACCAGTGGTTTATGGCGAATATGTATTTTTTGGATCAGATGATGGTAGATTGTATGCACTGGACAAAGCAAATGGAGAGCTAGCTTGGAGTTTTGCCCCGGGGCATACAATTAAAAACGATAATATTAACAATTATATTACCACTCCAATTCTATCTGCTCCCTTTGTAGAAAACGGAGTTGTGTATATAGACGCAAAGGGAACAATTTATGCATTAGACGCGCAAACAAAGGAAACACCCGAAGAGCGGTTAGACAGTCTAGAAATTGAAAATAACAATTTACTTTTCATAATTATACTCTTGATGTCAATTACAATTGTAACATTGCTGTTTTTCTTTAACAAATATAAAAAGTAGAGTAATCAACATTGAAAGGTTGGCACAAGGGTGTTATATAGTTCAGTTTATAGTAATTTTTTACTGAAATCCATCATCGTGACATTTCCAGTTTTCAAATCAACAATAGGAAGTTTAGCTGAGTCAGGAATAAAATTCAACATTTTTTGATAAGAAGTTTGGGCCTGCCAACTTGAAGCATTTATTAGAGTTACACCTCTATAATCACCAATTTGAGCCAGGTGTACATGACCTGTAACAAAGATATCAGGAATTCTATCTATAACCATGTAATCAAGATGTTCAGGTGCAAGTGGGGTATATCCTCCATAAGTAGGCGCGAGATGATGTTTTCTTAGCATCGTTTTCATTATTTCTACTGGTTCGTTATATTTCAAATGTTGTATGTTTGTTGCATAATCAAGAAGACTTTGACCATGATAGGTTAACACTTCCACACCATGAAGAGATAAGTAACAGGGATTTCCAATAAACGTCATGTCCATACCTGAAAATAAATCCTGAATCTCTTTTTCAAAAGTAGGTTGGGGCTCAGCTGGTCGTACAGCATCATGATTTCCAGGTTGTACAATCATTGATATATGATCGGGAATGAGTCTAAGTTGTTCAGCAAGTGCCTCATATTGTCGATATACGTCAACTATGGAAAGTTCTTTATCTTGGTTAGGATAAATACCAATGCCATCTACTATGTCGCCAGGTATGATTACGTATTTTATTTTACCAGCAACATCCCTCTGTCTGGAATTACCCATTTCACCATTTATCCATCGGAGAAATGCCTGCCATTCATCCTCCATGAATTGTTTGCTACCAACATGGATATCTGATAGAAAAGCAGCAAATACTGGGACATCTGATTTATGTTTCTCATTTTGAATACTAATATCTGGATAAACTATACTGTGAACTACTATTAAATCACCGTTTTTACTTAGTTGCCCTCGTATTCCAACTATTTCATCGAGAACAACTTCGTTTGCCAGTCGCATAGCTTCACGGTTGTCCTTCAAGGCAATACATTTTGCAATATCTGTTTCATCCTCGAGTTCTATAAGTCTATGGCCGTTTGTAGTGGTTCTAACATCCTTAACTATCCCAACAAGTTGTATTTCTTTTACGCCACTCTTTTTTACTCTGTCAATTGGAATAGCATTAGTCAGTTCTCGTCTTTGGTTTCTCAATATTTTTCTTAAAGAGTTGTATCTATTAACAAAAAGTTTTGTAAAATCATTCGTTGTTCCTTCACAAATACTATTACCAGTTACATCCTTGATTATGTTGATTTCAGGATCATACTCCTTTGCTTTTGGTTTCCATCCCTTCACCTTTTTAATATCAATTACCTGCGGTACTGCTTCTTCTCGTGGTTCTTCATCTGGCAGTTGTATTTGATCATCTTTGTCGGGGTCATCATACTCTAATTCAATCTCCTCAGAGGGTTTATATTGAAACTCACCACTATATATGCTTGAAAGCATCTTGGTTTGTAGTTTCTTTATTTCCGGAAAATTCGCAGATGGTATTGGTGTTTCTTCAACTTTAGTTAATTGCTCAATATCGTTGATATGATTAAGAGTTAAAACAAGCGGAAATTCTTTCAAGTTTTTAGTTAAAAAAGAAGTGAATTCTTTAGGATCATCCTTTGATAATATATAATCAAGTGTATCTGGTTGTACGAATGTACCATGCTCTGAAAATGATTTAATTATTGAATTCATCTTCCCTATCCCTTAAAAAATGATTTCAAAAAAGTATATGCAATAATGGGTTTTTAGAATTATGGTTAGACCAATAATTGAGGTTTTTTATAAGTCCGATAACAACTATTATATATAACTTTCTATAATAACTTATTTTTTGGGGCATTATAAACAAGATATCTAAAGGGAATTCTTAAACTGAATATTTCTAGTGAAAAAAAGTCCATATTTTTAGAAAGAAATATAAAAGAGGATAAACTAACATTAGAATATAAACAAGCATGAACAGGTAAAGACTACATGATAAGCCTAAAAATCCACAAAAAAGGAAACGATCTCCTAATGGGAGCATGCGATGAAAAACTCCTAGGGAAAAAATTCGAAGATGGGAAATTTCAGATAGATGTAAAAAGAGATTTCTACGATGGAGAAAGAATAAGTGCAGAGGTTTTAAAGAAATACTTACAAGATGCAACCATTGCTAATCTAGTAGGAAGGGAAACAATTAAATGTGCAATAGATATAGGATTAATAGACCCCGAGTGTGTAATTAAAATAAAGGGTGTACCACACGCTCAAATGGTAAGAATGCTAACTTAAGTTATTTATTTTTTCAAACATTTTTTCATAATGACTACCTCTCCAATAAATCTTATTACACTTTTTACAAAACCAGAATTTCTCATTGTTATTATATATTCTTTCAGGGACCTTTCCTTCGATATCTTTTTTGCTTATCACATCGACCTCGGTATTACATAAGATACATCTGGAAAGAACTTTTTTTTTGTCCATTTCAATATCGCCTAAAACAATGCTTATTTGTTCGTCAATATCTGTTGTTTTAATTTCAATAGTTTTAAGATTTTCTCTTCGAGCCGTTTGAATTAGTCTTTTATCTCTTGAAATAAGAATACGATTTTCATTCTTTGAAATCTCTAATAATTTAGCATCATTCATCTCACTATTTGGATAAAAAGTATCAAAACCATAGATACGCAACCATTTTGCAAGTGTTCCAAGCATTTGATCGCATAAGAATTTCATTTTATCAATCTATAATGTAAAAGTATTCCAGGGCCAATAGTTTTTATTTTTATTAGCTTCAGACTGATGTTTTGATTATCTAATCCTACTCCATCAGAAATAGTTGGCGTATTATTTCCACCAATAATCATTGGTCCAACATAGACATAAAAATCATCAACAAATCCAGATTTCAAAAAATTCCAAATAACAGTACCGCCACCTTCAACCATTAATTTTCGTATACCTTTTTTATATAAGAGTTCTAAAAGTTTTTCTAAGTCAATTAGGCCATTATTGTCTGAATCACACAAAATTATTTCGACCTTATCTCCAAATCTTTTACAACAGTGCTCCCCTGTGACAATAAGAGTTTTTGCTACATTATTTACAACAAGAGAATCAACCGGTGTTTTACAATATGTATCCAATACAACTCGTATTGGTTGTTTTGGATTTTTTACATATTTTTCTTTAACAGTTAATTTTGGATTATCAGATAGAACTGTTTTTATTCCAACTAGAACTGCATCACATTCATTTCTTAATTCATACATTCTTTTAATATCTTCATCACAAGAAATCCTCATCTGTTTACCTGATGGGGTAGCAATTTTTCCATCCGTAGACATTGCACAGTTCACAATTACATGAGGTTTATTCATAAAATCTCACTTTGGATAAAGAGGGCAATCTTTCTTGCCCTCTGGGCAAATGCCCCTACTTTTACAAGCTGGTCCTGCATTTTTAAAAATAGTAGGAGCTACTTTTTTTACCATTTGCAACATTTTATTTGCAAGAGCACGAATTTCCCATTGAGCATGTTGACAACATCTTAATTCAAAAAAATTGAGTAAAGATCTGGCATTCATCGTCACAATAATATTTGTACAAGCGGCATTTGGAAGAACATATCTTGAATCCTCTGCAGGGATCTTCAAATCAAGGAGTTTGTTGTATTGCTCCCAAATCTTGGCCATTGTTTCATCGTAGGCTTTTTTCATATTCTTGTCCTGTGCAATTTTAGGAGGGATTACATAATTAGGTTCGTTTAAATTTACGTATCTTTGACTCTGTTGCGCATAGCTTGCAATACGGTGTCTAACTAGTTGATGAGTTAAAGATCTACTAACATCACTTATAGCAAAGGTGAAACTAGCATGCTCGATAACACTTGTATGCCCTAAACTCATGACCTGTTTCAGTATCGCATCTAACTCTTCAGTTGAGGATTCATCCAACTCTTCAGGCTTTGTCTTACTATGTGTAAGTTTAGCTGCCATCGCAGGTAATTTTTCAGGATTAGGCGTGAATCCTATAAGTTTGACGTTCATCAATAACTCC
Source organism: Thermoplasmata archaeon (assembly GCA_020054495.1). Classification (GTDB taxonomy): domain Archaea; phylum Thermoplasmatota; class E2; order DHVEG-1; family DHVEG-1; genus JAGMDE01. Next base: position 17,165 of record JAHWGK010000019.1, read on the forward strand.
CCGTCACCCATATAACATCTGCTTTTATTATTTTTGAGGTGGCTGAATTACTTAAAAAGCTATAGCTTTCTAACTATTAATAAAAACAATAAACTTTTAAAAAGTAATAGAGTTACCCTGAGACATATAATTAAGAAGGGAGGAAAAATATGATCGCATTTATTGTGACGACGATCCTTTGTTTTATAACATATTTGTTGTTTACAACAGGCAGTGGAACCGACCTTGGGATATGGAGTTATGAAGAAATTATTTTTGGAATTGTTCTTTCTGCAATAGTTGGTCTTATCGCTGGAAAGATTTTTGTAAAAAAAGATTTCAGGATGGCAAATCCGGTTAGATGGTTAACATTTATCGCGTATGTCATCGGACCGTTTTTTGCGGGTGTTGTAAAAGCAAACATAGACGTAGCATATCGTGTAATAACTGGTAAAATAAACCCAGGCATAGTAAAAATTTCTCCAGGCCTTAAAACAGATCTTGGGATAACTATGCTTGCAAATTCAATAACATTAACCCCTGGAACACTGAGTGTTGACATTGATGAAGATAAAAATGATCTTTATATCCATTGGATAAATGTCAAAAAAGAAGCATTACAGAAAAAACCTGTTGATTGTAAATATGTTTGTGGAAATTTCCCAAAATGGATTAGGAGGATTGCAGAATGATCGAGTCGACAACTTTTTTAGTTGTTTTAAGTGCCCTTTTTCTCTCTGTAGCAATGGCGATAATTAGGGTAATTAAAGGACCTACTGCACCAGATCGAATTGTTGGTTTAGATACGATTAACACAATTGTAATTGTGGGCATGGTCATATTTGGTTATTCTACTAATTCAGTGATATACATTGATGTAGCTATTGTATATGCACTATTATCATTTATCTCAACACTGTTTATCGCAAAATACTTAGAAGGAGGGGAATTCTAAATGTTATCTGGAATTTTTGATATAATAATTTTAGTCTCTCTATCAATTGGAGTTTTTTTCAACTTTCTAGCGGGTGTTGGCCTTTTACGTTTCCCAGATGTTTATACTAGACTTCACGCAGGAACAAAATGTACTACTTTCGGTTCGATTTTCCTATGCGGATCTATAATCTTAATTGGGTTAAGGGCATGGTTTTTTTCATATGAAGGGCTTACACAAACTGATGGTTCTACCTTAGCGATTCATACAGCCGGAGCATTATTTGCAATTTTACTTACCAATCCAACAGGTGCTCATGCACTAGCCCGTGCTGCACACCGAAGTGGAGTTAAACCTGTTGGAGCAGTTATTGATGACTTAGAAGGTAAACCAGCAAAAAAGACTACCAGCAAGAAAAAGGAGGCGGAAAAATAATGGTTGCAGAAATGTTAGTAAATATTGTCCATATCATAATTCCTATTTTAATCGTTATAGCTTCTGCGTTTGCTGTCGTTTTTAAGGACCTTATTGCCGCTGCTATTGCTGTTGCCGCTATGAGTTTGCTGTTATCATTAGAGTTTTATATTTTACATGCGCCTGATGTCGCAATAGCGGAAGCAGGTATAGGGGCATGTCTTACAACTGCAATATTGGTCATTGCAATTAGAGCCACAAGACGGGAGGAGGAAGCCTAATGCCAGCAAGAAATGTTGCAGCAGTTATATTCTTCACAATAGTTGCTGTTTTCTTTGTTTTCGGTGCTCTTATGACTCACCCATTTGGAGATCCAGGTAATCCTGAAATGGACCAATATATTATTGATAATACACAAGGAGAAACTGGTGCTGATAACGGAGTTACATCTGTAGTGTTTGATTATCGAGGTTTTGATACGCTTGGTGAGGCGACTGTTTTATTTACCGCTTTTGCAGGGGTTATAGTCCTGTTTAGGAGGTTGAAGAAATGAGTGGGATGTCAAAGATTGTAAAAACAATTTCCAGTATTACTTTTCCTTTCGTCACAATATATGGATTGTATGTTATTGCACATGGACATTTGACTCCAGGTGGTGGTTTTCAGGGCGGGGCTGTTGTTGCATCAGGATGTGCAATGATACTCGTTGCTTATGGATCAGTATGGACTATGGGTAAGATTAAAGAAAAACATCTTTCTGTTTTAGAAAGTTTTGGTGCAATTGGTTTTATTGGCCTTGCATTTTTAGGGCTTATTTTTGGTACTATGTTTTTCAAAAACTTTCTGGTCGGAAATGATTTCTTATTTGGCGAAATTGGAAAAGGGCTTTCAAATATTAGCACAGCTGGAGCGCTTCCTCTAATGAATTTTGCAGTGGGTCTAAAAGTGATCGCAGGTTTGTTTGGAATTGTTCTAGTCATGGCATATACAACTAAAGCGAAAGGAGGAAAAATAGAATGATCTACAACATTCCTTACATCGCAGTAGTTGCACTAATTCTGATAGGGCTTTATGCTGTAATATTTAAAAGAAATCTAATCAAAATAGTCATCGGAATAACTCTTATTGAAAGTGGCGTCAACCTGTTTTTAATAACTCTTGCTTACAGACAAGATAGTATAGCACCTATTTACCATGGTGAAATTAGTAGATTAATGTCTCTGCCGGTCCCCCATGCATTGACTCTAACTAGTATCGTTATTGGCGTTGCTGTTCTTGCATTGATGCTTTCACTCGTTATTCATATCTACAGGCATTATGGAACATTGGATGCTAGAAAGATAGGGAGAGAAGAAGAATGAATCTAGAAACCATTATTACACATTCACCTGCCTTAATCGTAGCAGTTCCATTACTTGGAGCATTTCTAACACCATTAGTTGGAAAAATCAATGACAAACTTAGGAATGTTTTTGTTATACTCACAGTTGGATTAACCACTTTTTTTGTATTCCTGCTTGCAAATGATATCTTTTCTAGTGGAAACATTCGTACATATGTCTTTGGTGGAGGCACACCGATAACAGATGGTGGCTTTGCCATTAGAATTCTATTCGAGGTCGATGGATTGAATGCCTTCATGGCCATTATAGCTTCAATATTGGCATTAGCTTGTGTAATTTACTCCTGGGCGTTCATGAAAGAAAACACAGGTCTTGACAAGTATTACACACTCATACTACTCATGGTTGCTGGCATGTTTGGTATGATTCTCACAGGTGACATGTTTAACTTCTTTGTATTTCTTGAAATAACATCTATTTCATCATGTGTACTTATTGCGTTTTGGACAAATAAGGGAAAAGCTGTTGACGCAGGATTTAAATATATAGTAATTAGTGCAACAGGTGCGCTTTTTATCCTTTTTGCAATTGCAATTCTGTATAGCCAGTACAATGCATTGAATATGGCATTTCTTGCAAATTCTATACAATACACGTTTTTAGATAAAATCGCACTTGTTTTACTCATTGCAGGTCTTGCGATGAAAGCAGGGATTGTACCAATGCATATGTGGCTTCCAGACGCATATGGACGAGCTCCTTCATCAGTAACCCTCATATTAGTTGGTGCAACACAGGTGAGTCTTTATGGTGTATTAAGAATGACTTTCACATTATATGGAAGCCAGTTAACTATACCATTGAAACAAATTGGAGATACATCTATTACTATGAACGGCCTATTAGGAATAACCCTCATAGCATTAGCCCTTATTACAATACTTGTCGGCGTGCTTATGGCACTTAAACAAACTGATTTCAAGAGATTGATAGCATTTGCAGCAGTAGGAGAAATTGGATACATTGTTCTTGCAATTGGGGCAGGGCTAACAGCTATGGGCACATCTTATGGAAATATGGCATTTAGAGGAGGAATTTTTCACATTATAAATGATGCATTAGATGTTGGATTATTGTTCCTGGTGGCAGGTGCAATTTATTATGCAACAAAACAAACCTCACTAAACCAGATGGGAGGTCTTTCAAGAAATATGAAATACACTACCGTATTTTTCTTGATAGGTCTTCTTGCTGTTGCTGGTATGCCTCCGATGAACGGATTTGCCTCAAAGCTACTTATTTATCAATCAACTTACCAAGTTAATCCTATCATTGCAATTGTTGCTATTCTTTGCAGCATACTACTTTTAGCTGTTTTTGTAAAAGTGTTTCATTCTGCATTCCTTGGACCAAAATTACCGAAATTTAAAGATGTAAAAGATGTACCAAAAAGTATGCTATTGGCTATGGGAATCATTGCTTGTTTCATTATCTTCTTTGGCCTGTTCCCTGAATTTGTTGTTAATAATTTAGTGAAACCAGCAGCTGATGCAATTATTAATAACACGAACTATATAACTACTGTGATAGGAGGGGCTGTACCATGATATCAATATATGATTTCATTGAAACATTGACAACCGATAGTGGTTTCTGGAATCCCCTCATTTGGGGTGTTGCAATAGTAATTGCATTTCTTATTGTCTATATAATTCGGGGTTTTGGTAATAAAGGTTACAAAAAAGAAACAGAGCAAACAAAAGTTTTTCTTTCAGGAAACCCAGAATATAAGGAGGAAAAAATGCATGTGAAAGCCAGTAATCTTTACTGGGGATTTACAGAGTCGCTTAAATGGGTCTATAAAGTCCTTGACAAAATGCATACCGGAAACGTCAGTGACTACGTACTATGGTTTGTAATTATAATGGGTACATTATTCATAATTCTGGGGGTGATCTAGATGGAGATTCATGAAATCATAAGGATAGTATTGACAATTATAATTGGTACTATCGGTCTTGCTGCTTTTGGAATCTTCTTTGGGTTGTTGTATAAAGGTCTGGACCGTAAAATTTCTGCGCATATGCAAGGTAGAATAGGACCGCCGATAAGGCAACCATTTAGAGATATTGGTAAATTATTTACAAAAGAAAACATTGTTCCGGAAAATGCCGTTCCATGGATTTTTCATCTTGCCCCTCTTATTGGTCTTGTAGCATCAATATCAATACTTCTCTACCTTCCAATAGGAGGTTTTCCACCATTGGCGTCAGGATATGGAGATCTCATATTAATTTTATATTTGTTGATTATTCCGTCTCTAGCCTTAGTAATTGGTGGTTTTGCATCAGGTTCGCCTTATGCAACAGTTGGTGCACAGAGGGAAATGGCCACAATGATAGCATATGAATTTCCACTGGCAATTATAATTGTGACCATTGCATGGAAATTGAGCGCTACTACCGTTGGGGGGACATTAATTCAAAATTCATTTGCCATATCTACTATTACTTCTACGCCAGTCTGGAGTGTCGTAGGCCCCATTGGATTTATTGGTCTTATACTCCTATTACTCGCTCTAATAATTGTAACTCCAGCAGAATTATCAAAAATACCATTTGATTCTCCTGAAGCAGAAACAGAGATAGGTGGTGGTCTACTTGTTGAATATTCTGGTAGAAACCTAGCGATGTTTTATCTAATGGATAGTGTAAAAACAATTGTAATGGCATCGATTATTGTTGCATTGTTCTTCCCGTACAACCTTTCTAATCTAGTTGGACTTGACGCAGGGAGTTATCCAGCATATACAATTGATATCATATTTTATCTAATAAAAGTGTTGATAGTACTCGTATTATCGGTAACAATAATTCGAGTAGCAGTTGCACGTCTAAAGATAGATCAGATAGTTTACACGTATTGGGTGCCACTAACACTCATGGCTCTTATCGGATTGATATGTATCATGTGGGATGGACAATTTGGCTTGCCACGTATAGTTGAGATGCTTGGATTGGTATAACGATACAACAGAGATTAAAGGGAAACACAACATAATAACAATCTTATAGTAATTCATTATTCCAAAGGAACAGATTCAAACATGGTGAGATACAACCACAGAGAAAATACGATTGCTTTATTGTTTCTTATTATCCCAATCATATTTGTAATAATTGGACTAGTATTTTTTCCATATAGACCGTTAGGATCAGAAATCGTCTTAGAGGCGATATTGCTTTTGTCATTGTATACAAGTCTAATATTACTTGGAATTGGCTTTGTAATAAAAAAAGAGGGGCTAGATAACAAGATAAAGATTGTAGGCTGGGGGCTTTTTGCCTTTTTCTGGTCAACAAAAATTAATACACTATATTTTAGTGAAGATGGAGACTTTGTAAATGCATTTCTATGCATTGTTGGAGTATTTGTACTCTTTTATATTGCGTATCATGAATGGCTGTCAACAAAAAACAAGAAAAAAATAAGCTGTCTAAATTGGACTGCTGGAGTTGCAGCAATAGCTGGAATCATATATTTTGGTATAGAAATGACTCCATTGGAAATGTGGCTTAGAGAAGTTGTTGCTACTCAAAGTGCATGGTTATTAAACGTTTTCACAGGTAATGTGACACAAAGTGGACTACATATTGGATGGGAGTTAGCCTATGTTAAGATAATATTTGCATGTACTGCAGTCCAGTCCATGGTTATTTTTGTAGGAATGATACTTCCGCTAACCAAAGTGAGTATAAAAAGAAAATGTATTGGTTTACTCGTAACAGTTGTACCTGTATATCTTCTTAATCTAATAAGGAACGCGCTTGTTGTATATCTTGTAGGTATTTATGGTCCTGAGTTTTTTGGTACAGCTCACAACATAATAGGAAAGGGAGGAAGTTTAATAGCATTAGTATTACTTCTGTTAATCGTCATTAAGGTTATTCCAGAGGTTTTTGATGAGATAATATGTCTTACGGATCTTTACAAAAGAAACGGCCCATTGGAACGATCTATTAAAAGAGTTTGGAGAAAAAAATAGAATGGCGATTGCTAAAGGCTCCAAAACATGGATCTTATCAACATTTATTGCAGGAATAATTTTTATGATTTTGACCTTAATTTCAATTTGGCCCATTCCTGGGATTATTTTTTTGTTCTTGACAACTATTATATTTTTAAAAACAGGATTTCTCTTTCTTTTCTTTAGGGATCCTGAGAGAGATATTGGAAAAGGAATTGTTGCTTGTGCTGATGGAAGAATAAGAGAAATTAATAAACTTAAGGACGATAAAGTTGGAGAATGTACAAAGATATCGACATTTATGAATTTATATAATGTACATGTTAATAGAATACCTTTAGATGGAATCATAAAAAATGTTGTTCATAAACGAGGATTGCATCTTCCTGCTTTTAAAAAGGAATCTGAGAAAAACGAACAATTGATAACTATCATAGATACAAACATTGGAATAATCAAAGTTGTTCAAATAGCAGGAACATTAGCCCGTCGTATTGTACCTTATATTAAAAAAGAAGATAAACTGAAAAAGGGTGAAAAGATTGGAATTATAAGGTTTGGTTCACGTGTAGACGTGTATTTGCCAAGTAAAAAGATAAAGACTATATCTGTCAAGACAGGAGATATTGTTAAGGCGGGGGAAACTACAATTGCAGAAATCAATGATTAAATTGTTATCAATTGCTGATGTTATTTCACTTACCAACGCTATTTTTGGTTTTCTTGCAGTTCTATTTTTATTATCTAATTTAATTGCCTCTGAAGAACTACGAATACGTGTTTCATTTTCATTTATCCTGTTGGCAATACTTGCAGATGGTTTAGATGGAATAGTTGCTAGGAGAACTAAGAGAAGTGATATAGGTGAGCACCTTGACTCAATGGCCGATATGACTTCAATGTGCATTGCTACTTCGGTTTTTATTTATGTGATGTACAATGATTTTGTTTCATGTTGCATTTATAATCATATTTATCTTTTGATAGCTCTAATTTTGTTTTTATCCTCTGGATTAATTAGACTCGCATCTTTTCATATAATGAAAAATAAAAAATATTTTGTTGGGTTTCCAGCACCTGCCAGTGCAACCATCTTATTACTAATAGCTTATCTTGAGATTGAATTCATCTATATTTTACTTGCAATCGTAATAATTTCAATTGCAATGGTATCTAGTGTGCGTTTCCCCAAACCTGGTTTTAAAGTAGATGCAATAGCAGCTATACTAATTTTATTGACTTTGATTATGGATAAATACTACCATGGTATTGCTCCTTTATTCCTTTTTATAGTAATGATAGCATATGCAACAGGTGGACCAGTTTATACTAAATTTTTAGAAAAAAAGTGATAAAAACATTTCTAAACAGAAACTGCATTACAGGGTGCTGTTTATGGACGATATACCAAAAATTGGTATCACTGGTATGCCTAGTGTTGGCAAAACAGATACTTTAACAAAAATTATAGAAGCCCTTGAAGAACACGGATATATTGTTGAAGGAATGATAACCGAGCCGATAATTGAAAAGAAAAAACGTGTAGGTTTCTATGTAACAGACTGGCAAACTAAAGATAGAGAGGTTTTTGCCCATATTGATTTTGAGATGAAGGATAAAGTAGGAAAATACGGCGTTGACATCAATGCTTTAGAATCAATTGGAATCCCTGCTATTGAAAAAGCGATTACTGACGAAGCGGTCAACGTAATCATAATCGATGAGATAGGCAAAATGGAGATGCTTTCAGAGAAGTTTTGTGAAATGGTTATTGAAGCTTTGGATTCTGATAAGCCTATCATGGTTACCCTTCATAAGAAATCAAGAACTCCTCTCCTACAAGATGTAAGACGTCGTGATGATATCAGGATTTTAGAAGTTACTCCTGTTAATCGAAATCTACTTCCTTATAAGATTGAAAAGATAATGGAAGAAAAATTACCGCCCTTGTTTTAATATGAAAGAAATTCAAAGTATTGTATCTATAAATGAAGGTAAAACAGATGTTTTAGTCTTTAAAAATAAAGAATCTAAAAAAGGACCTGGGTCAAAGGATAAGGTTCCTTTTTATAACCCTTCTATGGAGTTGAATAGAGATCTCTCTGTTCTGGTTTGCCAATGGCTAATTAATAACAGTAATAAACCAGTGAGAATCCTTGATGGCCTTGCAGCATCTGGCATTCGTGGAGTTAGATTTACTAGGGAGCTTGATGGAAATTTTGATGTTACTATTAACGATTGGAATCAAGAAGCCTATATTTTAATTGAGAAGAATATTGAAAAATTAAAACTCAAAAATACAATAGCATTAAATTGTAATCTTAATTCTTTGCTTTCTGAAAACAATTTTAATTATATTGATATCGATCCCTTTGGTTCTCCAGTTTATTTTATTGACTCTGCTATGCGAAGCATCTATAATAATGGTATCATTGCCTGTACTGCAACGGATACTGCAACTCTTTGCGGAGCCTATCCTAAGGTTTGTTTACGAAGATATGGCGCTGTTCCATTTCATTCTATAGTAATGAAGGAAATCGGTCTTCGTATTCTACTTGGTTTTATTTGTAGAGCGGCTGGCATTTATAATAAGGGAATAAAACCGTTGATTTGCTATTCAAATGATCATTACTTTAGGATTTATGTGCAAATAACTAATGGTACTACTAAGGCTAATGACTCTATGAAAAAGTATTCAGCTATAAAATCAAATGAACTAATTGGTACTCAAACCACTAAAAAAGATATCGGACCAATGTGGATAGGTGCATTACAAGATAAAAGAGTTATTCAAGAATTAAGGACCATTCTTTTTGAAAAACAAATAAAAACTAAAAATAAATCCTGGATATTATTAGATTTACTTGAAGAAGAAGCTGATGCACCTAATTTTTTTTATACAACAGATGGTTTAGCATCTGATCTGAAAAAATCACCTCCTAAAAAGGAAACAGTTTTTGAAAAATTAAAAAACAATGGTTATAACGTTTTTAGGACGCATTTTAGCCCAACTGGCTTTAAAACCAATTCTCCAATAACCGAGATAAAATCAGTTTTTTAAAAAATATTTGCTAGTTGAGTGGAGAAGGCGGTACTCCTTTTGGAAGAGGAGGGTGAATGTCTGGTATTTCCCAATCATTAAGGTTTTCGATATTTACAAGCATATATAGAAAAACAGGTAGACCTGTTTTCATCCAATGAATTAGATGATCATGTTTCCCACTGCTAAACCAAGGGTCATAATCAGGTGTAAGAAGTTCAAATGTAAATGAAGGTATTTGGAATTCTTTATAACACCATGCCATGGAATTTCCATTGCCATAACCACCTTTACTTTTAGAAGCTCTGTACTCTGTATTTTTACTAATCCAATTTTTTGCATTATCATATACTGCAAGTTCGTTTGGAGATATTTCATATTCTGACCTTTTAACACCAATTGAAGGAGAAGCAATGCAATGAGTTGCAGTATGGCAAGACAGATAAAAAGAAAAATATCCATTATTGATTTTATTCATAAAATCTTTAAGAGCTTGACTTTCAGGTTCAGAAAAAGGGCGACGTCCACTGTTAGTCCAAAAAAAACCTGTACGAGGAATTCCAAACCATCTTATTTTAATAAAACCTAATATCTTTCCAAGAGGTATACTACGTCCTAATATTCTACCAAAATGAACATCAAAATTGCGATTTAGGTCTATTCCATTTTCATTAAATCTATCATCATTTTCACGACCATCAGGGTTCAAAATTGGAATAATATAAATTTCAGAAGTGTTGAGAACATTTCTAACTGTATTGTTATAACCATAATTGATGAGCAGATATTCAGCGAGATATAAACATGCTTCTCCTGATTCCCATTCATTTCCATGAATACAGCCATCAATTAAACATGAATATTTTCTAGTTCTATTTTGTTCATTTGTTATACGGATACACCAAATATCCCTATTTTTAACACTTTGTCCTATTGAAAAGATGTCTACTAAGTTAGGATAATTCTTATTGAGATCATTCAGCATTTTAGTTGTTCTATAGTAATCATGGTATTCGCCATTTTTCCAATTAGGCAACACTGATGGGTAATCTAACTGAATCTCTACAGGTACTTCGTCTTCATTGCCTTTCTTTTTAGCTTCATTTTGTGATAAAGTGTAAAACTTTACAGTTAGTAAAATAAGGATAACAAAAATTACAATTAAACAAATCTTTAATTTATTTTTCATCACATACAATTTATTTAATTTAACTTATAAATAATTTATCATTTAAAAAAACAATAGAAAAAGTCAAAAAAGGTTGATAATATACGTCAATGCCATAATAGGGGTCTTATGAAAAAGAAATTAAGAATTGGTGTTTTAGCATCTGGCGGAGGAACAGATCTCCAGAGCATTATTGATGCATCTGAGAAAGGAATGATAGATGCTCAGGTTGTTGCTGTAATTAGTGATAGCAAGGATTCTTTTGCACTAAAAAGAGCGGAAAAACATAAGATAAAAGCGTTTTTTATTAATCCAAAAGGAAAAGATAGTCAAGATCATGATAAAGAGACAGATAAAATACTAGAGGAAAACAAAGTAGATCTTGTTATTGGAGCAGGTTATATGAAAATTCTTTCCTCTTGTTTTGTTAAAAAATGGTATGGTAAATTAATTAATATTCATCCAGCGCTTTTACCTTCATTTAAAGGTACAAATGGTCAAGGAGATGCTTTGGATTATGGAGTCAAGATTGCAGGTTGTACAATCCATTTTATGGATGAACAAATGGACCATGGACCAATTATTTTACAAGCTGCAGTAAAGGTTATGCCTGGAGATGATAGGGACAAACTTGCACATCGAATACTTGATGTTGAACATCAAATATTACCAAGAACTGTCCAACTTTTTGCACAAGGTAGATTATCAATTGAAGGCAGGAAGGTAAAAATCAAAAAAGGGGATAGCTGGAAGGATAAATACGAATTAATTCCTGATGTGCTTTATCCAGATGGTTACTAGCTGTTAATATGAATTATAAAGAAACTATTAGCTGGCTTTATTCTTTTGAAAAATTTGGTATTAAACTAGGTTTAGAGAGAATCATGCATATTTGTAAAAAAATTGGAGATCCTCAAAAAAAATTTAGAGTAGTTCATGTCGGTGGAACAAATGGAAAGGGATCTGTGTGTAGATTTTTACAATCAATTTTAACTCTAAACGGGTATAAAGTTGGGGTTTACACATCTCCACATCTTCAAAGATTTTCAGAAAGATTTGTAATAGATGACAAAGAAATTTCAGAAAAAGAAGCTGTATCACTTGTTGAAAAAGTAAAACCGATAATTGATGAGATGGTTAAAGACAACAATACTCCAACATTTTTTGAGATTGTTACTGCAATGGCATTTCAATATTTCAGCGATAAACATGTTGATTTTGCCATTGTTGAAGTAGGACTTGGCGGGCGCTTTGACGCAACAAATATTGTTGATCCCATTATTACAATAATTACAAATGTTTCTCTAGAACACCAAAATGTTCTTGGAGAAAAAATTGAAGATATTGCTTTTGAAAAAGCAGGTATTATAAAAGAAAATGTTCCATTAATTACTGGTACTAGTAGTAAATCCATAGATGTAGTAGAAAAAATTACGAAAGAAAAAAAATCCCCTTTAACTTTGATTAATGATAGTTCCCGGAAAAAAATTGGTGGAGGAGTTGATTGGCAGGAATTTTTAATTAATGGTTCATTGAAAGAGTATAATGTAAAAACCTCGATGGTAGGTAAATTTCAAGGTGAAAATATTGCTCTAACTCTTGCAACTATAGAAACTCTTCAAATGAGTGGTGTCTATATTACAGACGAAAGTATCATAGATGGTATCGAAAAAACTATGAATCCCGGGAGAATGGAAATTGTAGGTTTTGAACCAATAATTCTTCTTGATGGTGCCCATAATATAGCGGGGATGGAATCCTTAAAAAAGACGATAGAAGATGATTTTGTCTATGAAAAATTAATTCTTGTTTTAGGTATACTTTCAGATAAAAATATTCAGGAAATGTTGGATATAATTATACCTATTGCAGACATGATTATTGTAACAAAATCCCATAATAAAAGAGCGGCAAAACCATCTGATTTAAAAAAAATGATTTGCGAAAAAAAGGTTGTTGTAAAAAATGAAATCTCTGATGCAATAGATTATGCAAGAAAGGTTGCAAAAAAACAAGACTTTATATGTATCACTGGTTCTCTTTTTACAGTTGGAGAGGCAAAAGGCTATCTCCAAAAATGTTAATATATTCTATTCGATAGCAAGCTGATTAAAATGTTTGAAAACTGGAGTATCAGGCAAATAATAATAGTATTTTTAGGATCCCTTCTATGCGTAGCAGTAATACAAGTTATTATGTTTATAACTAATCGATCTATCTACATACATTTCGGGCTATCTTTTCTTGCCCTTTTTATTGCACTTATGTTATTTCATACAGTAAATATAAGATTTAAAAGGATGAGAAAAAGAAAATAAAGCTCTTTTTTGTTTAATTTTTATAATCTTGAACTTCCAAAAACGTTAATAGGCTAAAGGGGATATTCGCCAAACAATGTTTGAAAATAGAACCGAAAAAGAATTAATCGTAATTTATGCTGTTATTGCTATTGCGGTAGCTCTTATCCTCGCTGCTTTTAAATTTTCATATGGAGTTGATATTTATTACATAATAATTGCTGCAAATATCGAGTTTTTCTGTGTTTTTTACATCTTGTACCTTCCAATTAAAGTAAGGAAAGCCAGAGAAAAACAACAGAAATTGAAAAAATAAATGTTTAAGATTTTCTGCAAATATTTGATATAGAATTAGTGTATTCTGTTTTTTGTGACAGAACACGATCCTCATATTATTGATGTAAAAAACCTTGAAGATGCAAGAAATGCCATAAAACAAATTGGTAGTGACTCACAAAGTATAGATATAATGGCACCTAAGACTATTTCTAAAGTTATAAAACTTCAAAATGTGGTGCTTCAGGATGCTGTTATAGTTAAGCAGGATATGCTTTCAATCGGTGGAGAAGTTGCCGTTCCTAAAAATACTTTTGAGCTTCATGAAAAAACTGGTGACATTTTAGTAATAGGAACGATAAAACAATTGAATGAACTTGTTTTGAAACTAAACAGACATTATCCAAGATTAAAGAACATATCTAAAGAATTATCAATTTTGTTGAAGGATGTCAAATGAGTATATTAAAGATTGGTAAAAAAAAATTTGAACTTGATAAACGTACTATTGTGATGGGTATTTTGAATGTTACTCCTGATTCTTTTTCTGATGGTGGTAAATTTTTTTCTGTTGATGATGCTGTAAAACAAGCTTTAAGAATGGAAAAAGAAGGTGCCGACATCATCGATATAGGTGGAGAATCAACAAGACCTGGGGCTAATGCTATTTCTGTGAGTGAAGAGATGAATCATGTTACACCTGTAGTAGAGGAACTAGTTAAAAAAATCAAAGTTCCGCTTTCTATTGATACATATAAGTCTGAAATTGCAAAAAAAGCACTTGATTTAGGTGCTAGTATGATCAATGATATTACTGCACTTAAAGGTGATAAACTTCTCATAAATGTCGTAGCTGATTATAATGTTCCTATCTGTCTAATGCATATGAAGGGAAACCCTAGAAACATGCAGGTTAACCCAATGTATGAGGATATAATGAATGTAATCCATGACTTTTTAAAAGAAAGAATAGAATTTGCAATGTTTTGCGATATCAAAAAGGAGAATATCGTTATAGATCCAGGTCTTGGATTTGGAAAGCGAACTGGAAGAGGTATTGAAGATAACTGTGTGATACTTCATCGTCTTTCTGAGTTGAAAAAACTTGGACTTCCTATCTTGGTTGGTCCTTCAAGGAAGACGTTTATTGGTAATATCTGCGGAGGTGATAAGCCTCTACCTGTTACAGATCGGCTAGAAGGTAGTCTTGCGGCTGCTTGTATAGCTGTTGTTAATGGTGCCAATATTGTTCGTGTTCATGATGTAAAAGAGACACGACGAAGTGTTGATATAGTTGATTGTATTTTTAGGTAGATATTATGAAAGACAAAGATGTTAAGAAAATTGTAAAGGATAGTTATAGTGAAATCGCTAAGAAAAGTGGTAATGGTGGTAGCTGTGGTTGTTGTGGCTCCCAAAGTGAAATAGATATTGCTAAATCAATTGGTTATTCTGATGAAGAAATCGCTACAGCATCTGAAGCTAATCTTGGTCTTGGATGTGGCAACCCTACTGCTCTTGCGAATCTAAATCCTGGAGATATTGTTTTAGATCTAGGCTCTGGTGCTGGTTTTGATGCTTTTCTTGCTGCAAAAAAAGTTGGGGAGTCGGGAAAAGTAATTGGCGTAGATATGACCGATGAGATGATTGGAAAGGCTAGAGAAATCGCTAAGAGATATGGTTATAAGAATGTAGAATTTAGACTTGGAGATATTGATAATTTACCCATTGAAAGTGAGTCTATTAGTGTTATAATTAGTAATTGTGTGATTAATCTTGCACCGGATAAGTTGAAAGTTTTTAAAGAAGCTTACCGGGTTTTAACAAAAAATGGCAGGATGTATGTCTCTGACATTGTTTTACTCGGGAAACTATCTGAGGAACAAAAGAACAATGCAGAGTTGATAGCTGGTTGTGTCGGTGGAGCTATGTTAAAAGATGATTATCTAAAGGCTATAACTGGTGCTGGGTTTAAGTATAGAATTTTAGATGAAGACACAGACATAAGTAATAGACAATATCAAGGAATCAATCTTGAAAGCCTCAAAGTTGAATTATATAAATAAACTCCTCTGTAAAATATTTGAGGAATATCCTATTCCTCATCAAACAGAAATAATTCATCAACTGTAGTTTTTAAGGCTTTAGCAACATCATAGGCTAATTTAAGCGAAGGATTATATTTACCTTTTTCAAGAAATACAATTGTTTCTCGTCTTACATTTATTTTCTTTGCAAGATCTTCCTGAGTTAGATCATATCGGGCTCTGTATTCTTTTATCCTTGTTTTCATTTTAGTTTCCTTTCCTGGAAAAGTAAATAAAAGATATCATAAAAACCATTCCAGAAACTAAAACTACAGCTGCAGTAACAAGCCCACCTCTTAATTCTTGATCAAAGAGAATATTGTATCCAAGATTGCTAATTATAGAGCTCCATATAGCTGCAATAAATCCATAGTATCCAGCCTTATACCCCGCTAACTTTAATCTTTCATCTTGTGCTGGTAGCCCTGCCTTTAAATTTTTTACTCTATCCCATACAAGATAAATTGAGGTAATTACCAATATTAAGACAATTAATATTGAAAATAAATCAAATTCCTCAATACTTTCTTTTGCGCCTAGATAGATAATTAAAGTAAAAATCACGCATACAGCAATTCCTACTCCTAATATTGTTGTTATTTTATCTTTCATTTCATATCACCTTTTTGTTATCAAATTCTAACATATTGTTATATATTTCTAACATTATGTTAGATGTATATAACATTTAGTATTTATAGTTTTCGCATTCATAATGTAAAATATAAACAAAATAGAGAATAAAATAATGAAAGAATCTGTGGAAAATAACATTAAGTATTACTTGATTCCAGAATTGTGAAATATATGGATGACCCAGTTTGTCCTCTCGATTACCGTTACGGAAGAAAGGAGTTAAAAGAAATCTTCGGTGAGACACGTCGTCTTCAATATTTACTCAACGTTGAAGCTGCTCTGGCTCGTGCTCATGCCAAAGTCGGAAATATTCCAAAGAGTGCTGCTGATGAAATCACTAAGAAAGCATCCATAAAGTATGTTAAGATAGAAAGAGTAAATGAAATCGAAGTTGAAACAAAACATGACATAATGGCTGTCGCAAGAGCACTTGCTGAAGTCTGCAGTGGTGATGCTGGTAAATATATTCATCTTGGAGCAACTAGTTATGATATTGTTGATACTGCAAATGCCCTTCAGTTTGCTGAATCAACCGAGCATATTCAAAAAGGATTGAAGGAACTTAGAAACACATTTGTCAGTCTTGCAAAGAAATATAAGAAAACCGTGATGGTCGGTAGAACCCATGGCCAACATACAATTCCCATTACTTTTGGTCTCAAGATGGCAGGATACACAATGGAAGTAGATCGCCATATGGAAAGAATATTTGAATGTAAAAGCAGACTTCTTGTTGGAAAGCTCTCTGGTGCAGTTGGAACTGGCGCTGCTTTAGGGAAAAATGCTTTAAAGCTTCAAGAGGAAATGCTAAAAGGGTTAAAACTCGGTGTTGAGGATGTTTCGACTCAGATTGTTTGCCGCGATCGATATAATGAACTTCTTGGGGTTCTTGGCAATATTGCAACTAGTATAGAGAAGTTTGCTACTGAGATTCGTAACTTACAGCGCGATGAAATAGGTGAGGTAGCTGAAGCATTTGAAGCAAAGAAACAGGTTGGTTCCTCCACGATGCCGCATAAAAGAAATCCGATTACTTGTGAACAGGTCTGCGGTCTCGCACGTGTCGTTCGTGGCTTCATAATTCCAACTTTTGAAAACGCAATTCAGTGGCATGAACGTGATCTTTGTAACTCTTCATCTGAACGTTTTATCATGCCACATTCGATAATACTTACAGATTGGATCGTTTATCAAACAAATACTGTGTTTAAAAATCTAAAAGTTTTTCCTGAACGTATGAAAAAGAACTTAGAGATTTCAAAAGGATTGCCTATGGCAGAATCAATTATGACAACTCTTATTACAAAAGGTATGGGTAGAGGAGATGCTCACGAACTTATGAGGAAAACATCATTAAAAGCTATTCAAAATAATAAATCATTAAATGAAGTTTTTTTAGATGAGAATAAGAAATTAAAACTACTATCAAGAGAAGAAATAAATGATGCTTTAAAACCTGAGAATTATCTTGGGGCAGCCGAAAAAATCGTTGATAAAGTCATCAAAAAAATCGAGAGATAAGATAGTATGGACAAATTAGAAAGTCTTACAGCAAATGCAGTAGAAATTGTTACAATCGAAGAATTAAAAGAAATCTTAAAAAAAAGTAAACCAAAAGGATACATTGGCTTTGAGCCCTCTGGAACCGTTCATCTCGGCTGGAAGATTTGTACAAATAAAATCAAAGATTTTCTTGAATGTGGATTTGATTTTACATTACTTCTAGCAGATTGGCATGCTTATATCAACGACAAGCTTGGTGGAGATATTGAAAAAATCAAGCTCTGTGGAAAATACATGGAAGACTGTTTTGCTGCAATGGGTGTTGACAAAAATAAAGTAAAATTTGTTTATGCTAGTGATTATGTTAATGACCCGAAATATTGGGAGCTTGTTTTAAGGGTATCTAAAGCAACCTCACTTGCTCGTGTAAAAAGAGCAATGGATATTATGGGTAGAGACGAGAGTGAGGCAGACAGGGATCTATCAAAATTATTCTATCCTGCAATGCAGGTTTCAGACATATTCTATTTTGATGTAGATGTTGCATATGGCGGTATGGATCAGCGTCATGCACATATGCTTGCTAGAGATGTTTCCAAGAAACTTGGGAAAAAACCACCTGTTGCAATTCATACACCGCTTTTAACAGGCCTACAAGCAGGTGGTCGTATGAATGCAATCGAAGTAAAAATGAGTAAGAGTAAACCTGAATCTATGATTTCTATTCATGATGATCCTGCAAGTGTAAAAAAGAAAATTAGTAAGGCGTTTTGTCCCGAAAAACAAGTTGAAGGTAACCCAATTCTTGAGATATGTAAATTTGTAATTTTCCCTGAACTTAAAGATAAATCTTTTTTAATTGATAGACCTGAAAAGTTTGGCGGAATTCTTGAATTTAAGAATTATGAAGAGTTGGAAAAGGCCTTTGTTACTGGTCTTCACCCTCTGGATTTAAAGAACGCTGCAACAACTTATATAAATCAAATTCTAGAGCCAGTTCATAAGTATTTTGAAAAACATTCTGAGAATTATAATAAAATAAAAAAAGAAGGGATAATATCAGTTTGATTTGTTATCCGAGGTTTTTTAATTGATTATCAGAGATTTAACAACCGTGCTAACAATGGGAAATGACCAATGGATCTCTCAAGAAATAGATTGAGCAACAGAGTTGATGTTTGATAAATGCTGGCACTACCAGTTGGTTCTCCTGATGCTGTTTCAACTACGTAACCTGAATCTCCGTCAAAAACAGCTGCTATTACCATTATATTCTCTTTTGTTACATCCCCAAATCCGTATAAGAATCCAAACCATGTTTTTGTAAAGGTGTATGTATCTCCAATTGGTTTAGCTACACTCTTTGCTACAACAGCCAGGCTCTTATCTATTGGTATGTCTAAAACAGCATAATGGTAGGGATTTCCACCGTTATCTTTCCATCGAGATTCTTTTTCAACGATGTATGCTCTCAGGTGACCGTTATATTTTTCAGGCTCATTGTTTACAACTGTAACTTCAATCTTGAGTGTTCCACTTCCACTCCAAACAACGTTAACATCTAAGTTAATATCTGGTACTTCTCGCATACCCGCTTGTGTAATTGCATTTCTATAGGGTTGTTCATTACTCTGTGCACCTATTATATGGGTATATTTTCCGTCAAAAAATACATCAGGTACATTACTAATTCCTAACTCTTTGATTCTACCACGCACGTTACGATTTGCTTCATCCCATACTAATGAAACATAGTGGAAATCAAGATCCCCAGAATTATATATATTATATAACTGACTGGCCGCTGTTACACAGTACGGGCAGGTTGTCATTGTCCCTGATTCAACCAACACCTTATGTGTAAATTCTTCATTTGAAATATTACTCGGTTCTGTTATTTCTTTACTGTTTATTGATAGAATATTAGATGCTCCAGCTATTGGTACCATCAGCATTATCATTATAATAATACCTGTGAATATTTTTTTCATATTTTTACCTCCACCAAAATATTCTTAACGATTGTTAACTTATAAATATTTTGTATAAAAAGAACTATGTTAGTTTTTTGTAAATTCAATGGTTCCATTAGAATTATCAAGGATTAATGAAGTTTCATCATCTGAAAATGTATAATCATATGTGAGAGTTGCATAACCTTCATAATAATCAATGACCAGAGTTTCCTCAAGTAACTCCCATGTACAAATCAAAGCACCAATAACACCTGTTCCATCTGTATTGAATTGGTAGATTCCATTGTATCCCACAAATCTTTCATCACCATCAATATAAGTTGTTTCCCAAGTTCCAATAAATTTGGTTTTTTCATCTAATGAAACATCTTTTGCATCCTCTCCAAGAGATTCTGCGAAATAGCTAAAATCTATCATAAATAGCCAAGCTGAAAGTAGGAGAACAAATAAAAGCACAACGCCTGCAAGTATGAGTATTTTTTTCATATCCAATTATTTTACAACATATGGTTCGTAACATCTTTGATTAATCATTTGTTCGCCAGGATCACAAGAGTTGCATTCATTGAATTGTACTCGCGTTATCGTAAAACCCTCATTTTCCAGAAGCGTTATTAACCCATTCTCTCCATAGTAATGACCAGCACCTATAGTAAAAAAATATTGAATATCAGGATTATTTGATATTAGTTGAGAAATACGTTGAGTCATATTGTAATTTCTATTGTTTAATAAAAGGGTTTTAAATTTAATATCAATGGGATTGCTCTCATTAAAATCAGAAAGCATAAAGTCCTGTAAAACTGCTAAATCTCCTTCAATATACGCATCTATCATAACATCAATTATACTTTCACCTCTACTAGCATATTCTTCTAATTCATCTAATGTATCATTAAGCATATCTATTTGTTCTTCAAGTGAAAAACTATCGAAAATATTGATCTGCTCTTCAACAGTCTCAAGTTCACCAGTATTTTTTCCTTTGAAAATTGCTGAATTCCAAATATATTGATCTAAAGGCAGATTTTTTAATAAATTCTCAATTTCATCTAGAAGAGCAAGATTAGCAGCAGTTACCCAGATTTTATATTGTGCGAATACAGATGATGTTAGACCTTTAGTGCTTAAATAAGAATCAAGTCGACTAATGACATCTTGCGGTAACAAATCATCAAGTGTTTGACCCGTAGGTAGCATAGAGAGTTCAGCACTTATAGCCTGTAGTTCCGCATCTAGTTTTACTTCGGTATAAACAACGTCAACTTCATCAATAGCTTCAATAACAACATCTGGAAGTGTCAATATTCGCTCATCAGCTAGATGCATGGAGCCAAATAAATACGACGGTTTGTCTCCTTCTATTCTCCATAGAAAAGGGTTCATCGTAACATCCATTGCATACGATTCGTCTCCTTCCTCTTTAGTTGAATCCCATTCGATTAGTGAAAAAGCTAATAACACAAAAACTACAACAATTACTATAGTTACACCAATTATCACAGCTTGTTTTTTCAATCCCATCACCTCGCAATTTTACAATATTTTATCTTTTTTAAATATTCCCATCAACCACAAGCTATACAAAATTTCAATAGATATAACAAAAAAATAGGAGAAAAACAAATGTTACCCAAAGTCATAATTCATAATATAGTTAGCTTAAATGGTTGTTTAACTGGATTTGAGTTCAATCTTAAAACGTATTATGAAATAGCAGGAACCTACAAACCCGATCTTGTATCAGTAAGTTCAAAAATAAGATACTTTATTCAATTTACCTAGCACGTATAACATTTTCCATTGTGGACACAAATTACTCCGCCACATTTCGGGCATTTCCATCTTTCCACTTCATTTTCAATGAATTTTCCAATGCCATTTTTTTTGATATATTCTAAATTTTCAATCATGCTCATTTTATACTTTGTTCTATATCTTCCATCCAATTTCTTAAGATTTTCACAGGGAAAAACCTCGCATTCAAAACAAAATTTAATTTCTTCATTAGATAACTTTTTACATTTCTTCTTTATGAAAGCACATTTTTTATCTTCAAGCCTGCAACCTATACATGGTATCTTTCTCTTTTTATCACCCATTGTATAGCCAAAATACCCGATACATATTCTGCAGTTCATTCCACAAGGCGCAATCAATTTTTGATTGAATGAAACGCTCATTTATCCCACTTCTTTGGTAGTTTTTCAGCTGTCATTTTAGTTGCGCCATACAAATTTACTGGATGAACTGCTTTATCAGAGGAAGTATATTCAAGTAAATCATCCAGTAATTTCCTATCATTAACAACTTTCTTTGCAATACTTTCAACACTAACACTTTTTTTATTAATATCAGGCAACATGCCATTTTACCTCCCACTTTTCAAAAAATCGAGAGAACATAAAATTGTTTGCTATTTTGTTTCTAGGCATAATCACATTAAGCATGCCCCAGTCACTGATAGCACCACAGTTATCCTTAGCCATGACTTTAATCGTATAAACGCCTGAAGAGCTCCAACTATGCAAAAGGACAGCATTCTCTCCAGATCCATATGGCCCAATCCATTTCTCTATTTGCCCATCGCCCCAGTTAATGTAGTAAGATACATTATCTCCATCAGAATCAATTGAAATAAATGTATATTCATATTCTTCTCCTGTTTTACCGATCATTTGACCTGTTATAGTCGGTGTTTCTGGAGAGTTTTTTACACAAGATAGATATTTTATCGTTTCACGAATTGCCACGTTCGTTGCTTCCATAGCATTTGCTATCGCAACGTTACTATTTACATGTATGAAACCTGCTGCCTTACATGGATATAAAAGATCATTTTTATGAATTGATTGGTACCACATCCCAAGATATGCTATGTATTCACACAGAAAAGCTCCTGGGTTATCCTCCCAATCAACCCATGCATCAACAGATGTTTGTTCATTAACAGCATCTTCAATTTCTTGAACGGGGATTGTAGAATGACGGACATATCTTACAGGTACACTATTATCTGGTGGACAAGGTGTAGGCTGATAAGGTGGTTCGTAGTCATTTCCCCATATGTTGAGATTGCGTGCATTATATTCAATTTCCCAAGGTCCCGCACCAGCACCGAAACTAATAATTGCAATTGGTTTAACTTGAGCAGTAATATCCCAAAAATCTTCCCAAGTTTTTTGATAATCAATTTCAAATGTACCATTATATATTCCTGGATTAGGAAAAAAAGAATAGATATTGTAACCACTGTCTTCCCAGTTTGCACCTTTCCAGCCCCCAGGGTTCAAATATGTGTCGTTGCTAAACGGTGCAATCATCTGGCCAGTTGGATTCCAGTAACCAGTTAGCATTATATTGGGTAGCTCGCTATCTAGTTGAGCATCATAACCTATTGAATCGTCAAATAAAAGTTTAGTACTATATCCAACTACCATTGGAGTAACAGTTGAAAGGATAAACAAGGTTGTAATTCCAATTGCAATTATGTTTTTACTCAGAATTTTTTCCCCCAGTTTATCTATAAAAATAAGAGTATGAGTATATAAATTCTTTGAACAAAGACAATTATTTTGAAATTTAACTATTAATTAATTTGGTTTTTCTCTTTTGGAGCAACTATCTTAATTTAAAATAGGAAAGATAAAAATCTTTCCAGTAACGGGAAACGCTCTAACAACTCTGATAAAAGATTGTGGGAAACAACTTTATTTCTAGGCATACTAATTTCGAGTGTCCCCCATTCGCTTTCATTACCATATCGATCTGTAGCTTTAGCTCTAATAATATAATCACCCTCATCATCCCAACTATGATCAAGAGTTATTTCCTCGCCAGACTCATAGGGACCAACAACTACTTCTCCGGTGTCATCACTCCAGTTGATGCAGTAGTATAAAATATCTTCATCAAGATCTATTGCAACAAATGTATATGAATACTCTTCTCCTGCATTACCATCAGTTTAACCAGTGATCGTTGGTTTGTCAGGTGCTCTATTAGGAACAGTTGGGTATCCTGCTGAATCCCACCCAGTAATTCCACCGAGCATATTGTAAATAGTTCCATTAAACTCATTATCAATAAGCAGTTTAGTTGCTACAAAACTTCGATACCCTGAATGACAGTAAATAATAATTTCCCTACCGTCGTATAATTCTAAAAATTCTTGTATTTGGGTTTCATTTGAAAGATGCAGATTTGGATAATGTTTTGGATTTTCTGGAGAAGGTGTATCAATATGCCAATCAATCCATTCTCCATCGGTTCTTACATCAATAGGGATTTGAATGCCATTAGCAGTATCGGTTAAAAGATCCCATGATTCTTCAACTGTAATGTCGAAAACTAAACATTTTTTTACAATATCATTATTCATATTTATTCTCCCCAAAATACAAACAATTTTTAATTTTCAATTTTTTTCTAATCACTTATTAATCATTTTATATATTATATTTCGATATAAAACTTTTGGATTAAAAACTTAAATTGTTTACATTTTTTATATGAGAAAAACTAATTAAATCAATTATAAAAAAGAAAAAAAGAGAATTTGTTAACTGTTTTAGAGTCTTAATAGAAGTCTTAATAATGGAAACGCATTTGGAAATTGTTGTAAAAACCTTAGTAATAACGTGTTGGCTGCTATTTTGTTTCTGGGCATTGTTACATCAAGGGTTCCCTCAGGTCCTTCAAGACCATGAACATCTTTTGCTTTAGCTACTATCGTGTATGTTCCTTGCGAACTCCATGTATGGCTTTCTGAGTATGCAGTCCCTGACGCTTGGAAGGCAGTCCAAGATGTTGTAGTTCCATCACCCCAGTCGATGTAGTAGGCTACATCGTCATCATCTGGATCTGTCGAAGTAAATGTGTAAGTATAAGTAGAACCTACTTCCCCATTTGCTGGGCCGTCAATGTCTGGTGCATTTGGAGGGTTATTTTCTTGAATCATTATTTCAAAAGGATCTGACCAAGAACTTTCAGCATCATTTTCATCTTTTACTTTAGCTAGTATCGAATAAGTATCTTCAGAAGACCATGAATGACTAACTGTTACCACCGCACCCGATGCATAAGGACCAAACCAATCATCGCTGGTTCCATCACCCCAGTCAACATAATAGTAAACCTCATCACCATCAAGGTCAGTTGAAACAAAGGTAAAATCATAGGAAACATCCACTATTCCTGTTTCAGGTCCATTTATTGTTGGTTGTGTTGGTGGGTTATTTGGTCCAGTTGCATCTAGTCCACCAGATATACATGTTACTTTTCCGTCTCTTCCACCCGCAACCATTTCCATTGAGCCGTCTGCGACAACATCAGGAATTGAATATATCGCATCCACTGCTTGGCCATAAGCAATAGATTCAAGTTCTGAACCATCAGTTCCATCAAGGAAATAGCAATAATTACTCTGATATAAAGTTCCAACTAACACATCGTCTATTGCATCTCCGCTGACGTCAGATATTCTTGCAACATTCCACGGTTGATCTGCAACTGTATATGACCAAATGAAAATACCTGTTTGCCCGTCAATAGCTTGAGTTGTATGTGAGGAACTATGTGCAGGAACTATATCAGGATGACCATCATTATTTACATCTGTTAATTTTGCAAATCTTGTAATAATTCCTCCAACTGAATTACTATATTCCTGGTCTCCATTTGTAGCATCAAGTCCATATATATTTCCATAGAAATCACCAATTATCACATCTTTAATATTATCACCAGTAATATCATCAATTTGTTCTAAAGCCCATACAGATGATCCTGGAGTTGTATAAGACCAAACTTCAACTCCTGTATCACCATTTATTCCTTTTGCATATCCTGTCGTTTCTGCTTGATTAGTACAACCAGCAAGAACATCTGGTTGCCCATCTCCTGTAAAATCTTCAACGCCGATTACAGAAAAACCTGCTCCGCCAAGGGGTCGTTCCCAAATTGATATACCATCTTCACCATCCAAACAATATGCTCTTTTTGGACCATTATCTGATGAATCATCACCAGTTGAAGCTAGAACATCAGTTATTCCATCACCATCGTAATCATAACTGCAATCAACTTGATAGACCCAGCCACCATCACCATATTCGTGTGTATCATGAGTCCAAATTTCTGTTCCGCTATCTCCTGAAATACAGCGAATAAGTCTTGCACCACCAGTAGCACCAACAACTACATCTTCATAACCATCGCCATCAACGTCTTCAATAATATCAAGGCCCTTTTGAGAGTAGATGTCTCCTGCGTAAATTTCATGCTCCCAGAGTATACTCCCGGTTCCAATAGCACCACCATCAAAACACCGGACATAATCATCTTCTGAGCAAACAATAACATCATCAATATTATCGCCATTAATATCTTCAATAGGTGCAATTGCCTTTGGGCTATTATCCCAACTAGTGCTAATAGTATATTGCCAAATTGTATCTCCAATTGGATAATCTCTTCCTAATGTTACACTTTGTATATCAGATATTTCTTGTGTGTTTATTTCTGGGTACATTGCAGAGAGGTACCTTATTGCAGAAATATCATCAACAGAATAAACATACTCATTCTCTGAGTCAATTTTGGTACTTATATCAACTGAACTTGTTGTGCCACCTGCCGCAAATCCACTAATAATGAGGATTCCAACTACTAAAATTATTGCTTTTTTCATAAATTCACCTCCACGGATAGTAAGTTATCCCATGTTATACTATAATTTAAATTTTACTATATAAAATCATCATTTCAAATGAAGAGAAAATAAAAATTGATGGTAATACTATCTATGTACCATTAGAGATCTTCTTATTTTCTTAGTTATGTAGCTCTATTAGCTATTCCAATCGACTCTTAAAAATCGTATAAATTGTATAAAATTAAGCAAACCAATAACAAATGTATTTCCACCTACAGCCCAAAACCCTTTTACAATTAATCCAAATCCTTATTGGTAAAGAACCAAGTAGCAACACAACCTATGAACCAAAATTATTGATTTTGTCAAATTGCGTGCCCGCACCACCAGTCGAATAGACTGGTGGCATGCTCGGCTAACTTTGTTAGCCTCGGCGGTCACGCTCCACGTGGTAAGGTTTGACTCTCAGTATTGATCCTCTGGGACGCAAAATCATCGAGATGTGATTGACCTGGTTTGAAAGAGTAGTTTCTTGGTAATCCCTGATTTCGCGCATACGCATCCATATCGGCGATGGTTCTTTCACCGAGGCTATCGAAAAAGATTGTTGGGCTCCAGAACCCACTTCCCCAAAAGTAGGTTTTCTTTATGTGGGGGAACTCCTTCAGAAGTTTTTTCCCAGAAGTTCCTTTGAGAGCTTTTGCAACATCCTCAGGTCCCTTGGTTCCCGCGTCGATGGTGATATGGACATGGTCTTGATCAAATCCAATTTCTCTGAGGACCCATCGATGCTTTTTGCAAACCTCTTGGAAGATCTCTTCGCAACGTTTTTGCACGTCCGGAAAGTTAAATATGTCGTGGCAGTATTTGGTCTTGAAGCTTAGGTGCAATATATTTCTTCCGATACTTGAGCTGTGGTGTCGAATTTCGGCATAGCATTCGCTAACACGATCCATAAAAATTTCTCTTGGTGGTGTCTAGCTGCTGCTCATTTGGATCAATAAGAGCAGTGGCACCACCAAAAGTTATCTAATAAAAACAGGTTTTTATGGTTTGTTTCCCCTTGACCACCGGTCATCGCTCACTTCGTTCACTATAGACCGGGTGGAATTCTTTCTTTAAAAAAATTTAAGTGAAACCTAGGTTATAATAAAAGGATCATATCTATTCTAATTTATCTATTAGCAGATTAATTTCACTAACATGTTTATTGATAATTTCAGGTTTTCTATAAGTAGATGCGATTTTTTTAAGATTGTTTAATACTTGAATTAGACAATCTTTATCGGGGTTATCAAAATCCCCGCCGACATCACAAATAATATTTTCAATTAATTCTCTAACATGTGATTTTTTCATTTCTTCGAATTTTTTTCGCGGAGGATCACCAAAAGTCTCTCTAGCGAGTTCAAGGACATTACAATGTGCTTTATAATAACATTGAATTATTGCATCTCTTACCAAAACTGGAGTAACGTTTTTGGTAATATCAACACCATAAATTAGATTATCTTTTAAAGGCATTTAAGCCGCTTCCCTCAAATTTTCAATATAAAAAAAGCAGCTAATAATATATAAACCTCTGCATAACAGTTGTTAATTGGTTATTTTGACAAACATTGCCATGGATTATTGTACAAAGTCTGCCTTTTCGAAATATATATAATGCTTTATTCAGTTTTATAATAATTGATATATGGGTAGAGGGAAAAATATGCAAGAAAAAAAGATTGGTAATCTAGGCTGGAAACCAAGTTTATCTATTATAGGCGCTGTTGGTTGGCTAATTTTTATAATAATTTGGTTTGCTTTTTATGCATCTGATTATTCTTGGGAGAAAAACCTTGCAGTATTTTTATTATCAATTCTAATAGTTTTTTTTGCAATTGGTGGAATGTGGGCTATCTGGAGTCTACGTATGATACCTAAACCCGGTTGGGAGATGTTTAAAATAAGTGGTTTCAGATGGCGTGTTTTAACATCCATAGTTCTACCATTTGCTGCAATGATTATTTTGATTATATGGTTCTGGTATTATGCAGAACCATATAGCGTTTGGCAGAATATCGCAGTTTTACTTGTAATACTTCTTGCCATTGGTGGTATCCTAGGTGCCATCTGGGCTCGTTGGGGTATGAAGCATGGTAATGACATGAAAAAGTATGAAAATATCGGTGAAGAAATCGGAAAAAAAGTAGAAGAGGCTATGAAAGACAAAAAAGAAGATGATTAAAAAGACTGAACTTTTTTTCTTTTTATAGGAAATGTCATTTAAGTGGTATATTACATGACTTGGAAATAAATTATTTAAAAAATAAAATGATTGCGATTTTAACTTAAATATTATCGTGGATTAATTGTCGTGGGTTGTTTCTTTTTTCCTGAAGAAAATATTCCGTAGAGGCTTAAAACAATAGATTGGTTCTTCGTTTTGGAAATCTCCATACTGTTACCATTTTCATCTTTGACTATAATAGATGAATCATATTGTTCAACATGAATTGGAAAACCATTTATCTCCCAGATTTTTACATCTATTGGTAGTTTATCTGTCATAAATCATTATATAAATGGTTTTTACAATAAATATCTAATGACATGATTTGTACCAAAATAGGAAAATTTTGAACAAAAATATACCAATTGTTTAAATTCTATTTCTACTGTTTTCATAAACCGGCGCTAAACAATTCATTAATCTTCTATTACTTTTTCAATATCATTAATTCAACACCGCTTATTTCAACAGATTTTTTATTCGGTTTTGCTCCTAAACCCTTATTTTATAAAGTAATTAAGAAATCTTACCATTAACGGAAATTTTTCTAAAAACCGATAAAACAACACATTGTTAGTTGCTTTGTTTCGTGATTTTGTTACTTCAACTTCAAATTCACCCCATGGTCCCCAAAGGTTCTCTGTATCCTTTGCTCTTGCTTTGATAGTATATGCCCCTCCCCAAACCCATCTATGTTCAACTTTTACTTCTTCACCAGAACCATAAGGACCAATCCAGTTCTCAAAAGAGCCATCACCCCAGTCAATATAATAATAAATGTCTCTATCAAGTGGCGAATTAGACTTAAAAATATATTCATATTTAATCAAAGGTTTACCAGATATAGGACCATTTATTTCAGGTGCATCTGGAGCATTAGGATCAATTGGACCACCAATAGCATGAAGATACCCAAAAAGTATATTTTGAGGGTCACTTCCCAAAACCCAAGTAGTTAAGTAGACTGTTCCATCTTGCCCAATAATTGGATCTGAAAATGTATTTATTCCTTCATAAGGTAAATCACTAGTTAAACGTGTCTTCCATTTCATAGTTCCATCAAGATAATATGCATAGATATATTCAGAGCACGCAAAATAAATAGTTCCATCACTACCAATAACTGAGCTGGTAGTATGTTCACGTTTTTGCTGAAATTGATGAGACCAAATGATACTTCCATCAACAGGGTCTAAAGCAGAAATAAATGGAGCTTCCCCTGAAATAATTAAAGTCCCATCAGGAGCTATAGCTGGGTTTTGCCCTCCATGTTCAAGCATCGTCTTCCATTTTTCAGTTCCATCTGGGTTTACAGCTTGAATCCAGAGAGTACAAGGAGCAATATAAATAGTCCCATCTTCACTTATAACAGGTCCATTATAAAAAATATCAAGTGCTGTGAATTTCCATTTAAAAGTTCCATCGGAACCAAGACAATATAGTTTTTTATTATAACTGGTGAAATAGACATTACCGTCATTATCTAATGCTGGTGCACGAACTGGAGAATCTATTTTATAATCCCATTTGATTGTTCCATTTGGATATAAAACATAAAGATACCCATCACCAGTCCCAACATAAATCAAGCCATCTGGACTAATAACAGGATGGCCAGAAAAACGCTTGTCTTTATTTAATATCCATTTTATTGTCCCATCTGGATTGAAAGCATGAAAACGATCACCTGTACCAACATAGATAGTTCCATCAGAACTAATCGCAGGAACATAACCAGAGAGACCCATTAAGTCTTGTTTCCATTTTCTTGTACCATTAGGATATATAGCATGAAATTCCTCAACATCAGAAGACACATAAAGTATACCATCTTTATCAATTACAGCAGGTTCTGTTAATCCTGAATCAATATAATATTTCCAACGTTCACCACCAAGATTATCGCTTGTATCAAATGGGCTTCTCCCAGTATGCTGTGGGTCATGCTTATACATAGGCCATATATGTTCCTGCTGACCATCATTGGGGATATTAGCTTGTTCAATATCTATAGTTTGTTTCCTAAAGCTTGTTGTTGGATTTGAAACTACAATAAATGAAGATGAAAATAGCAATATGATAATCAAGATTGAGATGAGATATTTTTTCAGGCTTTATTCCTCCTGGCTAACTTATAAAAATAAACATATGAGTATATAAATCCTTTGAACAAAAATAATTATTGTGCAAACTTAAAAAACCACCTTGTTTTGAACACCCCAAAATGAACACCCCCTAAATGAACAGAACCCTTTTTCGGCTTTGCACGTAAAATACCTTTTTTTACTGAATTTACGTGCAAAATCATTATTTTACGTGCAGAGTAGTTAGATTTAAATAAAATATCTTTAAGTAAAGCTCTCTATATTGGATGAAAATTTAAACCAAAGAAACAAAATGTTTTTTAATATATTATTATAGCATAATTTATTTCGTATGGGTCTGACTAATTAGTCAGCATTTTATGACTAATGGGAAAAAGTTAATTAGTCAATGAAATCATTAAAACATTGGATTTTAATGAGTAATGGGGGAACATCTCAAAAAAAACCATCTTTCGATGTTTTGTTTGAAATATCTAAATATGCATTAGATAATGAATGGGATTTGTTCAAAGTTTTAGATTCAAAAGCCAGAATTATCTTAACGGCTTCTACTACAATACTATCAATCTACATCGGTATTTTAATCTTTTTTTCAGATTCTATTATTAAAACCTCTTCACTTATAGAAGTAATTAATGTCTATTATTGGGTAATCATTTCTCCTTTAGCTCTTTTTATATTTCTTACAAGTC
>JAHWGK010000001.1 GCA_020054495.1 Thermoplasmata archaeon
TATGTGTAAAGATATGATGGAGTTCTGTAACAACCGTGGGATTACTTGGGTCTCTCAAGCCAAGAGTAATAGGCTTATTCAATTGGATGAAGATTGGATACAACTTGGCATCTATGCTAAAAGTTTCCAAAAGAAGATGTTCAAGCATATCAACAAGAAAATTGGTGAAAGACGATTCAAATGGTTCTATGAAACCAGTGTTGTTATGAAGAACGTTGGAAGAGTGGAACTGTTGATTCTAAGGGAAAGGAAGAACAGTAAAACATTCACGTTTTTCGTTTCCAACAACATAAGTTTGGATGGTATGCAGATACTCGAATACTATAAAAAACGTTGGAGTATTGAAGTGTTTCATAGGGATTGCAAACAGCATTTGGGAATGGGCGAGTATCAAGCAAGAAAACTTGACGCTGTAGTTATACACCTACACCTCGTTTTCTTTGCTTATACCCTCCTAAAAAATGCCATATGCAATCCCTTTCTTAGCTCTATACTCATAGGCATAAAAGCAATAGGATCTGCTTGTAAAAAACTAAAACGATGGGTATTTAATCAGTTATTAAAAGGAGTTAAAGAGCATAAGAACGCTCTTTCAATTTGAAAACTGCAAAAGCTTTGTTATAATTTGTTTTTTACTATTATTTGGTATTTTATGTGGATGTACAGAACAGAAAACTGAGAGCAATGATGGTGCTGATGATATTTTAATCGAGCATGATATTAATACGATTAATTCAAGATTTGGTTTTATGCATCCTGACGATTTTCAGGATATGACTGATTTAGGTGTTTTTTGGCAGCGTTCTCACCCTAGTCCTTTTATATGGGGTGAAAATGATATGCCTGAGGAAATTGAAGGTCAAGTAAAAATGACTAATGCTTCTGGATCTGAGACGGTTTTGGATGCTGTAGATATTGTCTCGTCTAATAGTCCAGTTTTTATTGAGATTATTTAATCAGTCAATATATAACCTTGCAAGTCTTTGTTTGTCTATATCTATTAAAACTTACTTGCCAGGTATTGCTTCCAAACTTATTTCATAGCCTCGTTCATTAAACTGAGGGAATATCGATTCTGTTGATTAGTCTGAAAAAATTAGGAAAAAGTACATGTATCCAATTAATTAAGTTGCTTAACTTTTCCACAGGAACGGTCCTAAAACCTACAGCCTTAGGTCTAGACATTGGTATAATAAACGGCCAGTAAATATATCCACCTGAAAAAACATAAGACAAAATACCTGGAGACTGCCTTAAAATTTCCCCATCTTTTTCAACAGTAATCATACATTTATGCATACCATAATATTCATTTGGCGGAAAAGAATCTTCAGAAGGAACAATTGGATCAAAATTGAAACTAAATTCACCTCTGGAATTAGTTATAGTTGTTTCTCCCCGGCATGTAACATTTACACCTGGATATGGTGATATACCTCTAATTACTACTCCACTTACATGTATTCCATTTTTCCATGGCGTTTCAGTTAGTAACCAATAAGCAAATCCTCCAATGTCATTTTTAAGATAATCCCAGATAACTGGAAAGTTTAAAAAAAGATCTATTATTGTTAAAATAAACGCAGATAAATTATTAATGAAATCACTTAAGAAATCTGATAAGGTATTCAAAAAACCTTCAAAATTTTGATTAAATAAATCTGTTATCATATCAGAAAAAACCCAAGGAACTGTAAGAAGTAAATTAATTGTTTTTGCTAATGAACGAAGGGATTCAACTGTATCTATAACAACGTTAAGTGCAAGAAATACACCGTCTACACATAATTGATAGCCATCATTAATAACACGATGCATCCATCCAAATCTATTCTTGAATAGTCCAGTTATTAAAGCTAATAACCCTCCAAATAAATTGAAAGCCCAATAATAATTAAGCAAATCTTTTAAATCTTCCAAGGTTAAGCTGGGATCATTTAACTCTTGTGTTGGAATTGGTTGATAACCATATTCAGTCCATGCCTCTGCAAGTATAATTGGATCAAGTTTCATATCAGTTCCGATAATATCGTTTACTATAGCATATGCCTGATATTTTTCATCCCCTTCGAAAGTAGATTCAATAAATAAGATTATTTCAATATATTGATCAGGTGTAATAAAAAACTGTGGTGTTTCAACATTTAATGAAGAAACATATTTGATATCAGAAGCTTTAGCTTCCTTGGCAACAGACGTGAATGGTACCATCAGCATTATTATTACCAAAAAGCATGCAATAAAAAATTTTTTCATATCTCTTTACCCCCTAACACATTAAATTATTACTTTATATTATTTATGTCAACATGTGCTATTTTATATTTACGGTTTTAATGTCGTCATTTAACGATATTTTAGATAATTTATAACAATTTATGAAAAATTAGATAGATTTTTTACTGAAACCTACTCACTTATTATTAACTTCAGTATCTAATCATAGCCTCATGATTATTTTCTAACCCTTGGAATCAACATCGGTACTTTTTTCATATACTTCATATATTCATCCCCAAGCTTTGCAAGTAAGACCTGCTCTTCATAGCGACAGAGATAGTAATAAAAGGTAACAATTATAATAAAAATCACCAGTGCAACCACGGAAAGGCTAAGAACAACAAAACTCAAGTAGGTCAGAATGGAGCCAAAATACATGGGATGTCGAATTCTAGCGAAGACATCGGTTTTGATAACCATGAGCTCCTTTCGCGTCTCTTGAAACACTTTTTGGTGAGCGCGTTGAGCAAAATACCCTGCAACAAATAAAAGGGGAAGAAATACCACCATACGGAAATACCAGGGAAACGCATTCTGCCAAGAATCAGATATTTTTAATAAAAACAAATCAGAGGTCATTCCAATAATAAAAACAATTAACAATACAATCTGACCAGTATCGCCCCATCTATACTCACCAGCTAGATCCTTACGATGTTCATGACTATGTCTTTTGTGACCTTCAGGCATTTTAATCACTTTTCTAAACAGGCTATGTATCAACCGCTTATTTATAAAAATAGCACTAGGCATTACTCCTAACTATAAACAGATCCTCAGAATTAGAAAAAAAGGAAGGAGTTGAACTCCTGTATTTTTGGGAATAATTGTAGAATCAATTGCAATCATAAGTAGATGCAGAAAAACTATCAATAGCTGCTTCAACAACAGAACCATCATTTAAATCTGATGCTTCAAATCGAACCTGTACAAGATTAGTTGGTGTAACAAACGAACCTACCATGAAGCTGTGTTCATTCCAACCGTTAGGTGTTTTTGGTCCGATTGTTTCAGCTAGGACCCAGTTTGCACCATCATCATTTGATACATAGACTTTAAAAAGGTCGTTATTCGGGTCATCTCCAAAGTCATTTGTGTACCATAAAGCATAATCAATTATTGCGTCAATTCCACCGGAAAGATCTATTGTTGGTGAAATAAGCCATGTAAGACCATCATCAACATCCGAGTTATCAGGTCTATTATCAGTAAGATAGCACTGCCCTGAGCCGCCATAACCAGACTCCGGGTCACCGCGAACACCACCGCCGATAGGAATACCACGCTCCCAAGCACCAGCTGTTAGTCCGGGGCTATTTTCAACACTCCACCCTAAATCATCCTCAAAATCATCTACTAAAACAGAGGTGATTTCTCCAACGAGTGAAGAATAAACAACACTTGGAGCATCATGTGGACTATAAACGAATCCGGAAATGTCACCTTCAGCGCTGAAATAATATTCAGGTGTATCACCGCAGTTTGCTGGAGGTAAAGTTGCTTGATACAAATCTTCGCTAATATGAACTAAAGATGATTCTGTATAAGTTCCGCCAGAATACCGGTAGAAAAACTTTCCGGATCCTGGAACATAGGTATCAGTGATTTCTTTTATTTCTACATCAATTGTAAAGGAATAACCTGGTAAAATTGCATCTGGAACTCCGTCAGGAAGAGTTATTTGAATAGGATTTCGATTAGTAAATGTCATAAGATATTCACCATTATAATTATCAAGTATTGTAGGGTGCTGACGTCCCTGAGTTGCAATTTCCACACGCGGTTTAGCATAGTTAAAAGCTTCTTCTGCTGAATTAGTTCCGTCATTATTACCAAAATAATCAGCCCAATTATTTTCTCCCCACGCACTTATCATAAAGTTTGAAAAATGAGACCCCCAAGAAACTGTGTCTTCTTCACTAGACATTAAAACTACTCGACCTTCTCCTCTTATATCTTCAATAAATCCCTGTGTAAATAGATATGCATCAAGATTTTCGTTCGGATCGGTTTTTTCAGCATTATCATCTAGTTCATTGATAGGATTATTACCCGAAGTTTTTGCACTATTTTCAATTAATTCTTGAAATAGATTTTCAAATGCAGTTTTCATAAATGAAATAACGTTTGAAAGCCTGCTGAAAATATTTCCTATACCTGCAGTTCCTTGTAAGTAAGGAGCTGTTTTGTGAGTACGTGCTCCAACGGATACGTCATTAAACCCGCCGCTATAGCAGCTATCTACAATAAGACAAAGATTGTTAGATTTTAATTTATAAAGGTAATAGTTCAGCAAATCATCCCAAATAAATGCATAAGGGTTTTCAAAACCATCATACATAACAAGCATTTCATCCATACCATCTGCTTCGTCTTTTGGCCAAATATCCAAAGGATTACCTAGTGCATCTCTTAAATTGTTACCGTGAGTTGTTAAATATACAAGCACCTGATCGTCGGAATCAACGTTTTGTATTAACCAGTTTAATTCCTGTATTAATCTTCTACCAGTTGCATCACTAGCAGTAACTTTATGGATGTTATCTTCATGCCATTGAGGTGACTCGAGAAGTACCTCATGCAAATCGTCAGCTGCAGCAAGCATTGATGGACGATCCTGGGAGGGATTATTCTTATATACCCCAACTGCAAAAATTAAAGCCCAGTAATCAGTTCCTGCGTCTATAGGACTAGAGACAAACTTGTCCTGAATGTCTAGCAAAATATCCTTTTGTGTATCAATTGTTACTTGAGATTTTATTTCATCTTCATTTTCACCGATACCAGATACATTAAAAGCACTAAAAGCAGTAACAAAAAGTAAAACTATCACGCCTAATGCTAACTTTTTTCTAATTAAATTAAATTTCATTTTTTATACCTCCAGCTATTATATTATTTTTTACCTATTAAGTAATAGTTTAAAAATATTTTTGATAAGTGTTAAAGGAGTTAACATTAGAAATAAAGGGGTAAATCAGACAAAGGGAATTTTAATGAATATTAAGAATAGGATGCATATAAAAAACTTACCAGGTATTCATCCAATAGATAGAGACAGGCAAACAAAAAATAGACGTTTTAAATAAGGCTCTCCTCATGTAAACTATGTCTAAACTCTGGATTCAACAAAAACATAGTAAATAAAAATTTCATATCTGACAGGTTTTTTAAATAGACTCAATCATGTAGGGTTAAATGATTATATATCGTTTTTCAAATATTTTTTACTAACAGCCCATAATTGATTTGCTAAATTAAGATCACAAGATTCTTTAGATGGTTTTTTAATTTTTTTCTTTACAAAATATTCTCCTGTGATATTTTCTACGTCTGGTGAGCTTGCAAGATATATTGAAGTTTCAGCACCTATCTTAGGGTCTTTACCCATCGATTTAAATATTAAACGAGAAAAACGACCAGCGTCTCTTCCAAGATTGGTGATATTTAATCCTGGATGATAACAATTTACAGTTGCCCCTGTTTCCTTTAATTTTTTTGCTAAAAGCCTAGTGAACAAAATCAATCCCAGTTTAGATTGTCTATAGGCCCTGACACCAGAGTAATTATGCTTAAATTCTATATCATCAAAATTAATTGTACCATAATGCAAACCAGATGTTGCATTTATTATACGAGCTGGACTGCTGTTCTTTAATGTATCAAGTAAAAGATTTGTCATGAGAAAAGGACCAAGATAATTTGTTGCAAAAATATTTTCAATGCCATCTTTTGATTCTCTTCTTTTAAAATCCCAAACACCAGCATTATTAATTAAAACATGAAGTTTATTATATTTTGATTTAAACTCTTTACAACAGTTTTTGATCGATTCAAATGATGCTAAATCGCAATATAACATGTCGATTTTTTCATTATTAGTCGATGCGATTAATTCACTTCTTGTTTTTTCTCCTTTTAATTTATCTCGGGTCGTACAGACAATTGTTGCATCCAACTTTGCAAGCCCTCGAGCAGTCTCCTTCCCAATACCTGATGTGGCACCTGTGATTAATACAATTTTATTTTTCAATGTGGTCTTACTCATTTTTTTATTGATAATAAACTATGTTATATTAATATCACTAAGAAATAATTTTTAATACTATTTTAGGGTTTTTTTATTTTTATAAATTATAATATATAAAATTATTGGGCAAGTTATTAATATTATTAAAAATATTTTATAATAAAAAGATAAATAAAACTGAGTTTGGGTTTAGATAAGAAGTGTCAAACAAGTTTTATATAACAATCTAAAGCAAATCAATTGGTAAATAAGAAGGCGGAAACATGATAAAAAAACTATACACAATAGGTATAACTCTATTAATTTTAATATCACTATGCAGTATAGTATCTGCAAATATTGAAGTAAATCTACCACCAGGACCTGTTACTTTAAATGTTCAAAGTCCAGGAGATGAATGTTATTTTAATACGATATTAAAAAATGTACCAGCAAACTATGATGTAAAAAATGGTACATATGCTGGTTGGTGTGCAGATAAAAATCATGGTATAAATACAAATCATGATTATACGAATACTTACTTATATTCTACTTATAACTCTACAATGCCAGGTCATATATGGCATGATAATTATAGTAAAATTAACTACATATTAAACCATAAAATCGAAAATGTTTATTGGAAACAGATACAATATGCAATATGGTATCTGCTTGACTATGGTGATGCAGGTTTAACTGAAGATGGATGGGCTATGGTTGAAAATGCCACTTTATATGGTGAGAATTATTGTCCAACATATTTTGAAATTGTTGGAGTTATTGCATATCTAGGATGCAATGTTCAGTATATTCTTTTTGAAGTGAATTTAGTAGATCCAAATGGCGATGCTGATGGCGATAGTATTTCAAATATAGATGAAGACTTAGATGATGATGGCAATCCAAATAATGACGATACAGATGATGATGGGATACCTAACTATCAGGATCCTGATGATGATAATGATGGAATACCTACCCTAGAAGAAATAAACGATGGCAATCAATTTGGACATGATGTTGATAATGATGGAATACCAAATCATCTTGATACAGATTCAGATGGAGATACATTAAGCGATAGTGAAGAGGGAACTGATGATGACGATGGAGATGGAATACCAAATTATCTAGATCCAAATGATCTAGAACCACCAACAAAAGTACAAAACCTAACAGCAACAGACGCAAAAGACGGAAAACTAAACCTCAACTGGGACCCCGCAACCGACAACGAAGGAATAAGCCACTACGAAATCTACAGAGACAACACACACCTAACCAACACCACAAACACCAACCACCAAGACACCGGACTAAACAACGGACAAACATACACCTACAAAGTAAGAGCAATAGACACATCCGG
Organism: Thermoplasmata archaeon; assembly: GCA_020054495.1. Classification (GTDB taxonomy): domain Archaea; phylum Thermoplasmatota; class E2; order DHVEG-1; family DHVEG-1; genus JAGMDE01. Next base: position 7,665 of record JAHWGK010000001.1, read on the forward strand.
AAACCCAGGAAACTTCTCAGACCCAGCCAACGGAACACCAACAGAAACAAGTAGCCAACCTCCAGCATATAATCCACCCAAGAAAAACAATCCACCAAAAAACAAACTACCAATTGCTGATGCTTCAGCTGGTGAGCCTTACACAGGATTAATAAATGAAAATATTACATTCAATGGATCATACAGTTATGATATAGATCACGTTATTATCCAATATCTATGGGATTTTGGAGATGGATCAACTGGTGAAGGTGAAATTGTAAATCATAAGTATTTAAATCCAGGAGAATACAAAGTTGTCTTAACTGTTAAAGACCTTGCCGAGGCAACTGACACAGATGAAACAGTCGCAACAATAATTGAATTAAATAATCCACCATCAGAGCCGAATATTACTGGCCCAAGTGAAGGAATAGTAGATGTGGAATACTCATTTAATATAATTTCAAATGACCCTGATGGAGATAATATCAAATACATAATTGACTGGGATGATGGGACCTTTGCAGAATGTGATTATATTTTATCAGGACTTGTTTTCAATACATCACACATATGGTTTGAACCGGGAGAATACAAAATTATTGTAAAAGCTTATGATGGAGATGTTTATACCTCAAATGAATTTACAATAAATATTGAAAAGGTAGATGACCCTGTAATTCCAGAATCAAATAATTACATTTTGATTATCCTTGCTCTTTTAGCTTTGATGTTTTTATTGCTATTTTATTTACTTGGTAAAAAACACAAAGAAGAAGATGAATAGAATCAAAAATAAAATAATTTCTTTTTTCTTAATTTTTTTATAAAATTTATTTTTATAGAAAAGTTTAATATTCAACTTTGTATTACAAATTCCAATTTGTAAGGAGGAAAATTTATCAAAGATAAGTTTTTAATTGCCCCCGGTCTCCTAATTGGATTAAGTTGTTTGTCATTAATTACATATAGAACAATATTAGCCTTTTTTAGTGAAGGAAAAGCAATTACTATTAGCATAAACAAATACGATGAACAATATTTTGATATAGTAGCCCTGATGATTATTTGGATTGTATTTTTAATAAGCCTAATCTTTTTTATTAAAGTGTTAAAAAGAGAAAAAAGGCCAGTTTATATTAAAGGTGGTGCTTTTTTTGATTTGAATTCTAATAATAAAGTAAACAATAAAAAGTCTACTTTTATTGGATTTTTTTCAAAACCTTACAGTAATATTAGACAAAAATTTAGATATGAGAAATAATGGTATCAATATAACATCAATCATTTTTATATCTAGCATTGATTTGTGAAATAATTATACCTAAAAAATTGGACCCAAAATACCCCCAATGTAGAGTATAATTATTGCACTACCCGCTACTAAAATGTTATCATCAATAATACCAAACTCATATCTCTCAAAAAACGAAGCAACCACTGCAGCAATTACACCCCAAATAGGAATATAAGGATAACCTGCATTGGCAAAATAATAACCGATGGGGATACAAACACCGATCATGTAAATATTCCCAATAGGATGCTTCCTTCTTTCTTTAAAAGCAATATTTCTAACAATACCTGTTATTCCATCCCCAAATGCAATAAATGCAGGAGGGATAATTGCGATCCAAGGGTTTCCAAATATTTGCCATAAAATAAAAATTGCAATTCCCCACATGAGACAAAAGCTAACATCATTTATATTACCCTCAGTTTGAAACCAATAAAATTTATTACCACGTCTATGGGCAGAATAAGTAATTATTGCCATAACTATTCCAGAAAAAAGAGGAAACCATGGGTTGGAAAAAACAAAAGGAACTATTAGAACTACAACTCCGCCAGCAAATATATGAATGAATTTCCTATTATAATAAATAGCTACGTTTTCTTTAAATTGTTTTTTAAGTAGGTAGTAATAAATTTTTTTTGATAATAAAACAAAAGAAAAAGCATAGGCTGCCAAAACAAATATCCATAGTGTTTCATAAAGTATCTGTTCATTTAGCATTGCCTCCTCTATCTCTTCATCTTATTTAAATTTAATAGAGCTAAAACCTCATTTAAAATGTGTGTTAGGACAGGACATATATCCCTACACAATCTCATTTAAAATACTCAACAGAAACATATTTAAAACAAAGGTTAATGCAGTTAATTGTAAAATTAGAAAAACAAAAGACTCGGTTTTTTGTTTTTGTTCTTTTGCTAAAGTACAAACTCCAAACATTTAAGGAGGGAAAACATGAACGGAAAAGTAAAATGGTATAATTCAAGAAAAGGATATGGCTTCATCGAAGGTGAAGATGGAAAAGACGTCTTTATCCACAGATCCGCCATACCTCAAGGAATCTTCCTCAATGAGGGAGATAAAGTAGAATATGAAATAGAAGATTCTGATAGAGGGCCAAAAGCAATAAATATAAAGAAAGAATAAAAACATCTCTCAATTTTTCATTACATATAATAGATTAAAAATAACCCAATAAAAGGGTCTATTTATTACTTATTCTTTTATCTTTTTTGAAACACTCATCACATATAGTATTACCAGAGGGTATTCTCTTACCACATTCACTACATATACCCCGAAGTACACGTTTAAAACCAACAACTATCGTATGGTCTTTGGTAATCCAATTGAACATTAGCCCTTCTCTATGAATCTGAGATTTCATTTTCCCTTCCTCACTAAAGACAACATATTTATTTTAATATTTTAAACGTATGAGTAAGCAAGACGTAAAGGAAATTCATAGTTTGCTATAAAATGTTTTGCTGAGATGAAAATTTTGATAGGAAAAAATACTTAAATAAAGGTAATATAAGCCGACTTAAATAGTGGAAATAGTATGAAGGCTTTTTTAACCGGTGGCGCAGGATTCATAGGAAGTCATCTCGTGGACAAACTCATTAGCAGAGGAGATGATGTTACTGCATATGATAATTTAACTTCTGGTAAAAAACAATTTTTTGAGCACCACCTGAAAAATGACAAATTTACATTTATTAAAGCGGATTTATTAGATCTATCGCAGTTAAAAAAAGAGATAAAAGACTTCGATGTTGTTTTCCATATTGCAGCAAATCCATTTGTGAGACTTGGGGAGAAACAAACAAGGCTAGATCTGGAACAAGGTGCAATTGTAACCTATAACGTCCTAGAGGCTATGAGAGTTAATGATATCAAAAAAATCGTTTTTTCATCAAGTAGTGTGGTGTATGCTGAAACACCACCTTTAGCTATACCTGAAACTTATGGCCCCACGCTTCCTATTTCATTTTATGGAGCTGGAAAACTTGCTGCTGAAGGATTGATAAGTGCTTTTTGTGGAACATTTGATTTTCAGGCGTGGATATATAGATTCGCAAATGTTGTTGGAATTCGAGGTACACATGGAGTAATTGTTGATTTTATTGATAAACTTAAAAAAAATCCAAAAGAATTAGAAATACTTGGCGATGGAAATCAACAAAAGACATATCTTTATGTTAGTGAGGTCATTGATGGAATGTTGCAGGGTTATGAACATTCTACTGATCAGATAAATTTGTTTAACCTAGGATGCGATAGCGATACAACTGTTACTCGAATTGCTGAAATGGTTGTAGAAGAGATGGGGCTCAAAGACGTTGAATTTAAATACACTGGCGGTAAGAGAGGTTGGCCAGGTGATGTTCCTCGTTTTCAACTTGATGCAAGTAAGATAAATAAGCTTGGTTGGAAAGCAAAATATACATCAGATGAAGCTGTAAGAAAAGCTATAAGAGAAATACTTGATAACTCATAAGAATACATGGTGAAAAAGTTATGATAATTTCACGTTCGCCTGTAAGAATCACACTGGGTGGAGGTGGTACAGACCTGCCCTCTTATTATTCAAAATATGGCGGTGCTCTTATTGCAGCGGCAATTGATAAGTACACTTTTGTTACTGCTCATACCAGATTTGATAATGATATTAAGCTTAATTACTCAGTAACTGAGCAAGTGCAAAACATTGACGAAATTAAACATAATATTTTCCGTGAGGGTTTAAAGCTTCTAAAAATTAATCAAGGAGTAGAACTAACATCTCTTTCTGATATGCCTAGCAGCTCTGGCCTAGGAACTTCAGGTAGCTTTACTATTGCACTTCTTAATGTACTTCATACGTATAAGAGAGAATTTGTATCTCAAGAACAACTTGCTGAAGAAGCTTGCAAAATTGAAATTAATATTCTAAAAGAACCTATTGGTAAACAAGATCAATACATCACTGCTTTTGGTGGACTAACCTCATTTCAATTTGCAAAAGATGGAACTGTGACTGTTGAACCTTTAAGAATGAGTGAAGAAGCACAGGATGAGTTACAGAATAATATAATGTTATTCTATACAGGTATTTCAAGATCTGCCTCTGATATATTAAGAGAACAAGACAAGAAAAGCAAAAAAAATGAGGAAGTCACAATTGACACACTACACGAAATCAAAAAAATCGGATTAAAAACAAAAACAGCATTGGAACAAGGAGAGATAGATAAGCTAGGAACATTTCTTGATGTGCATTGGAATATTAAGAAACAGTTATCAAAGGGCGTATCAAATAAATTTATTGATGAATGTTATGATACTGCAAAGAAAAATGGTGCACTAGGCGGTAAAATAATGGGAGCTGGTGGCGGAGGATTCTTTATGTTCTACCACAATGGTAGCAACAATGAAAAAACAAAATTTATCAAAACAATGTCAAAAGAAGGGCTTAAAAAGTTACGGTTTAATTTTGATTTTGAAGGGGCAAAAATAATACTAAATATGAAAAATATTTGAAGATGATTATTATGATAAATGAAAAACAAATTGAACAATATTTTAAAGAGATCAAAGAAATCTGTGATAATATCTCTAGAGAGGATATTGATAAAGCAATAGAATTATTATTTGATACTTGGGAAAACGGAAATAATGTATTTTTTTGTGGCAATGGTGGTTCTGCTGGAACTGCCAATCATTTTATGTGTGATTTATTTAAAGTAACAGTTGTTGAAGATAAAAAAAGATTTAAAGCACATTGTCTAAATGACAATGTTCCTCTTATGACCGCACTTATTAACGATGAAGGATGGGATAATTTATACATTGAACAACTCATAAATTTGTTTGAAAAAGGGGACGTTTTGATTTGTCTTAGTGTACATGGCGGTTCAGGTCAGGATAAAGCAGGCGCTTGGTCACAGAACCTTTTGAAGGCGATGGACTATGTTAAGAAAAATGGTGGTAAAACAATAGGGTTTGCTGGTTTTGATGGTGGGGCAATGAAAGATTTTGCTGATGTATGTGTTGTTGTCCCATTTAATGCAACTCCACATGTTGAGGCGTTTCATGTTGTTCTACAACATCTAATAGCGTTTAGACTTAGAGAGAAAATCATGGAGTACAAAGATTAAAATCTTATCTAAAAACATTTTCTTTTTTAATTTATGGGAAAACTTTTAACAAATAATTGGTTGCTTTAAGTTGACCTATGCAAATGATAATTTTATGCGGAGGGCTTGCCACAAGACTTGGCAATCTTGCAAAAACTATTCCAAAATCAATGGTATTGATCGAAGGTAAGCCATTTCTGGAATATCAAATTAATAATTTGAAAAAACATTCGATAAAAGATATAGTTTTATGTGTAGGTCACTTGTCAGAAAAAATTAAAGATTATTTTGGGAATGGCAAGCAGTTTGGCGTGAATATCAAATACAGCGATGATGGAGATAAACTGCTTGGGCCTATTGGCGCAGTTAAAAACGCAGAAGCATTACTTGAAGATGTATTTTTTTTCATGTATGGCGATTCTTATCTATCTGTTGATTTTCAAAAAGTATATTCCTATTTTATGAAATATAACAAACCTGCTTTGATAGTTGTGTACAAAAACTATGACAAATTTGATAAAAGCAACCTAACAATAAAGGACAACATGGTTATAGGACATAGAGAAAAAGATGCAGTATATATTGACTATGGAATAAGTGTAATTCGAAAAAAAATCTTAGATATAATTCCAAAAAATACTTTTTACACAACGGGACAATTTTTTTCAAATTTAATAAAAAAAGAACAACTTCTAGCTTTTGAAGCAGAAAAACGATTTTATCACATAGGAGACCCAGACGCCTTAGAAGAATTCAGAGAGTTTATTAAGAGTCAATAAACTGGTTTTGCACAAGTTGATGAAAATATTCATATATGAACTTTGTATTTGCCGAACCAATGAAACTTCTAGCTAAATATTACATAATAGAAGATGCAGATATAGGAGAAAACACCATTATTAGAGATTTTGTAAACATTCACGGTTGCAAAATTGGAAAAGATTGCAAGATTGCGCCATTTGTCGACATTCAAAAAGGAGTTTTTATAGGCAATAGATGTAAAATTGAGCCTTTTGCTTTCATACCAACAGGTGTAACAATTGAAGACGATGTGTTTATTGGTCAGCACGTTTGTTTTATGAATGACAAAACACCAAAGGCATATGATCCAACATGGAAACCAATACCAACACTAGTTAAAAAGGGAGCATCAATTGGAGCTGGAGCAATAATAATCTGCGGCGTTACTATTGGTGAGGGATCACTTGTGGGAGCAGGTGCAGTTGTAACAAAAGATGTACCACCAAACACAGTAGTTGTTGGAAATCCAGCTGAATTCCTTAGAGAGGTGAAATAGAAATGGATGTTATTCCCCCCGCAAACCCAGTTTTTGACAAGGAAATGGAAGAAGCAGCTATCAATGCGCTTAGGAATGAAAGGTTTATCCTTGGAGAATCTGTAGATAAATTCGAAGAAGAATTTTCAAGATATATCGGAACAAAATATGCGGTATCTGTCAGCTCTGGAACAAATGCTCTTCACTTGGCGTTCCTTGCAGCAAATCTAACAGTTGGAGGAGAAGTAATAACTGTTGCAAGTTCTTATATTGCTACATCTAACTCAGTTATTCATGCAAATGGTACTCCAATTTTTTGTGACATTAATGATGAATACTTAATAGATATTAACCAAATACCTAGTAAAATAACTAAAAGAACAAGAGGCATAATGCCAGTACATCTGTATGGCTATCCTGCAGATATGGATGAAATAAATGAAATCGCCCAAAAAAACAACTTATTTGTCATTGAAGACGCAGCTCAAGCACATGGTGCATTATATAAAGGAAAAATGACAGGAACACTTTCAGAAATGGGTTGTTTTTCGTTTTACTCGACGAAAAATATGACGGTCTGTGGCGATGGAGGAATGGTTACAACAAATGATGAAAAAACAGCTGAAACAATTAAACTTCTTAGAAATCATGGTCAGTACCCAAAAGACGTTCATTCCATGATTGGTTACACCGCAAGGTTAAATACAGTAAATGCAGCAATCGGAAGAGTTCAACTAAAATATCTTCCAAAATGGATTGAAGAGCGGAGAAATATTGCAAAAAAATATTACAATCTTCTTGCAGATACTAAAGAAATAATTCTTCCCCCAGGAGACACCAAAAACAAAAAACCGTCTTATCATCTATTTGAAATTAAAACCAAAAAAAGAGATGAACTCTTAAAATTCCTAAAAGATAATGGAATTATATGTTTAATCCATTATCCGACACCAATTCCATATCAACCAATATATAAGAAATTATTTGGCTATAAAGAAGGCAGCTTTCCAAAAAGTGAGGAGTTATCTGCTCAAGCAATGGATCTGCCATTGTTTCCAGATCTAAAAGACGATCAGATTAAATACACATCAGAAAAAATACATGAATTCTTTAATAGGTGATCCCCTGAAAGTTGGAGTTATTGGCGCAGGACGTTGGGGTAAAAAACATATTGATGAATATTCTAAGATGAAAGATGTAGAGCTTCTTTGGGTTTCTGATCTTAGTGAAGAAAATCTTAAATCATGCCAGGAACAATACAAAGTGAAAAATGTTACAAATGACTACAATGAAGTGCTTTCTTCAGATGTTGAAGCCGTAAGTATCTGTACAAGCAATGAAACTCATTTTGATGTTTGTAAAGAGGTGATTTTAGCAGGAAAAAATGTACTTGTGGAAAAACCATTAACTCTTCAATCAAAGAAAGCATATGAGTTGGTAGATATTGCAAAACAATCCAACAGAATTTTAGCCGTTGGGCATATTTTTAGGTATAACAATGCGATAAATAAGGTTAAAAAGTTAATTGAAAGTAAGTTTTTTGGAGATTTATTCTACCTTAGGTTACAATGGACAATACAATGGATGCCTCAGATATACCCTGATAAAAAACTTGACATTATTGTTGACATGATGCCTCATTTATATGATATCATGAATTATTTAACAGGGCTTTGGCCTGAAAAGATAACATGTTTTGGAAAAGATTTCGTAAAAAAAGATCTAGAAGACACAGCTTTTATCATATGTGAATTTTCAAATAATATTATGGCACATTCAGAAATAAGTTGGACATTACCCGAAAAAGTAAGAGAAGTAGATTTAATTGGCAGTAAAGCTTGTGCCAAAATTCAAGCGGTATCACAAAAAGTTACACTATTCGAAGGATCAAATGAAGGAAGAAAGTTAGATATCAAAGAAAACAACACACTTCACGATGAGCTCAGATATTTTGTGGATGCGGTTAAAAACAATTCAATTGTTTCAAATGATGGAGAGATAGGTGCTAAAACTGTTGAGCTTGTGGAAGCAACAAGAAAATCACTTGAACAAAGAAAAACAATTGTTTTATAATCTTACAAGTTACTATGAGTGCCGTTCTATGATGAAAATAAGCGTTGTCCTCACTACAAAAAACGAAGAAAAAAACATCAGCAAACTTTTAGATAGCCTGATGAATCAAGAGGATCCATACGAAGTTTTAGTGGTGGATTCAGATAGTACAGATAAAACTCGTGATATTATAAAAGAATACTCAATAAAAAACAAAAAAATCAAACTAATTAACCATCCTGGGACAAGAGCAGAAAGCATGAATTACGGGATAAAACAAGCTACAGGTAATGCAATTGCGTTTATCGGGGGAGACGATATTGCAGATAAAAACTGGATAAAAGAAATTAGAAACGGTTTACAAAATGCTGATATTGTTGTCGGAGAGCTACTTGCAACTGAGAAAGAACAAGTAAAAAATATTGAAAATGTCAAACTTTTTCATAAAGGAGTAAATGTATCTTATCCTGGTACAAATACAACATACAAAAAGGAAGTCCTTGATAAGCTAAGAGGTTTTGATCCCTGGTTTTCATCAGCTGAGGATCTTGAAATAAACTTCAGAGCAGTTGATTTAGGATACAAAATAATCAAACAAAAAAAAGCAAAAGTCTTTTATCGACCTAAAGGAACGTCTTTGACATTTTTAAGACAATCATTTTGGTATGGATACGGTAGAAAATTAATCGGTCTTAAACATGGTAGAGTATGGGAAAAACACTCTGCTAGAGATGTGATAAAAAATCAAACTTCAGTGTTTGGATTAGTTAGACTTTTACTCGGATTTTTAGGATATATTTATTGTGTCATAACTGTTAGAAGTTATAACGTAAAAAATAGGTAGTGGTTAAAAAAATCATAGTTTTAATATTTCTTTAACATTCTTTTTGACATCAGGTTTTTCTTTTTGCCTTAAAAATAGTACCGCATATGACACAAATTGTAACGTAACTAGTATAGGTAAGGCAAAACGAAAGATACCTATTATAAAGAAAGCAAGTATCGGAACAAAGAAAAATGTTAAAATTCCTTCATCAGCGGCACTGTAATACGAACAAATATTTGGGAAAATTGTTTTGTATGTACGATTTTTTATAAACATATATCCAAAAGCCATTAACGTATAATGTGCCGCAATGATAGATCCACCTATAAACCATTGACCATAGAGGTAAAATTGACTATACCACAAGCCAAAATACATGAAAATATTACCAAGGATATCAACATAAAAATCTAATCTCTTTCCAAGTTCTGACTGTGTGTTAGTTAATCTAGCTAATGTGCCATCAGCAGTATCAAAAACATAACTAATAAAGAAAAAAATAGCACCGTAGATCAGTTGATTATTAAAGAAGAAAAAAGCGGCTATTATTGCAAATAAAAGCGAAAATACAGTGACAATGTTAGGGTGAACCTTAATTGGTAAACGCACAATTCCCTTAGCGAGAGGCGTCCCAAAAATTCTTACTATTTTTACAGCCCATTCTTCTCTTTTTTTATTAATACTTTGATTTTCTTTTTTTGAATGGGTTTTTTTTATATATGATTTTGACTTGGACATTTCCTATTCTCTTCTTTTTATGCATATTTGTTTTCAGTATAAAAATATCTTCTAAAAAATAACCGTGGGAAAGATAATGATAAAATTATGATATTTTAAATAACATGTAAAGATTGCTGTTTTAGGGGTGTTATAACAATGTCATGGGAAACAATAGAATCTAAAAAGAGAGTAGATTTTCCTTTATTCAAAGTTTTTGAAGATAAAGTGAAATTACCTAACGGATATGAACTTGATTACTACAGAGTTGAGAAAATTCCTGTAGTTGTAATTCTTCCTATAGTTTCAAATAAAATTGTTTTAGTTAATCAATATCGATATCCGATTAGATCTGATTCACTTGAACTTCCTGCAGGGCATATGTGGCCAAATGAAAGATCAGAAGAGTGTGCTGCCCGTGAATTAAAAGAGGAAACAGGTTATTCTGCTGGTAAAATTGAGAAAATTTTGGAGTATCATCCTTCTACAGAGTATGCAGATCTTGTGTATCATATTTTTATTGCAGAAGATTTGAAAGAGGGAGAGTCTGATCGAGAAAAATATGAACTATTAGAAGTTGAATTGCTGGATTCCAAGTCTGTAATTGAAAAAATAATTGAAGGAAAAATTACTGATGGGCGAACTATAGTAGCTGTTTTTTTAGCAAAAGTGATTGATAAATTATAAAAGAAATTGAGATAGAAACGCTCGTAATTTTTCCAAAAAGTATATAATATACATATTTTATATGGTTTTTATATGGCTGAATTTGTAATTCAAGGAAAAGAGCTGATTTCTAAAATAGTGAAAGAACATGGTAGTGGTGCTATTGTATATGTCCCTAAACAATGGGCCGGTGAAAAGGTTTCAGTAATTCGAGAAATGGAATATGATGTAAAAAAACTTGCAAAATCATTAGATCGAGAACATCGGATTGTTTACAGCTATTACGTTTTAGATCTTGTGCACCGTGGTCATCTATTACAAATGCAAAATGCAAAAGCCACAGCAGGAAAGAATGGGATTTCTGTTATCGGTATTTTAACTGATCAAGCAGTAATGGAGAAAAAAAAACGGCCGATTCTTAGCCTTGATGAACGTATGCTACTTGCTCAGGCTATAAAATATAATGATTTTGTTGTTGCTCAAGGGAAATATTCACCATTGCCAAATGTGAAAAATATTTGTCCTGATGTATTAATGGAATCTAGTAGTCACACTAAGAATAATATTGATGAGGCGAAACAAGTAATGGACAAATTAGGTGGCAAAGTTATTGTCACACCATATTACCCTATGATTTGTTCGACTGAGATTAAGAAAAAAATTCGAGAGGGGTAGATAATGACGAAAATAAATTTACAATTTTGGAATTTGTGGACTACCTATGCAATTTATTACTTTGGAAAAGTAAATCTGAGTATAATAATACCAGCGTTATTGATAACATTTAAAGATCTCAACCTGTATAATTTTGGTCTTGTTTCATTGGGATTCATGTTTGCCTATGCTATTGGGCAGTTTTTACATGGGCAAATTTCAGAGAGATTCAATCCATATGTCTATATAACAATGGGGTTATTGTTATCGGGAATAGCGAATCTATTTATGGGTTTTGTTGGAAGCTTTTTTGTAATGTTATTAATGCTAGAAACCTTTGATGGATTCTTCCAATCAATGGGATGGTCTTCGGTTGTAAGAGCCAATGCCTTAATCCAAAAGAATGACAAAGAGAGAGATCGATCTTCAACAATACTGGGTTGTTCATACCAGATTGGGACCGCAGTAACATCACTCGTCTCAGCATTTGTTGTTGCATGGTGGGGATGGCAGGCAGGTTTCTGGGTGGCCAGTATAATGCTAATAGGTAGAGGTGTAACTCTATACCTAACAAAACCAAAAGTAGACCATAAGCCAAAGCAAACAGTAAAAAAACAAGTCAGAGGGACAATTACGTTTCCAATTGTTATGAGCGGGCTTTCCCTAATGGTACTCAATATGGTGCGATATGGAGTTATGACTTGGTTGTTTGCATACTATATCCTTGAAGGAAGTCACACAATAGCAGAATTTGGCGAAGTCAGCATAAGTAGTTTCTTTGTGTTCATTCCACTTGCCGGAGTATGTGGAACACTTATCTACAATAAATTCCCTTGGAAAAAGGATATTACAAGTATTATATTCCTTTCACTGATGGGTGTATGTTGGTATATATTCCCATTTGCAGATAGCTTTACAGGATCCTTACTTGTTCTAGCAAGTAGTGCGTTCCTCTATGGACCACACGTGTTCCTAGTTTGTACTATACCAACCAGATTCAAAGAGAAGGACGTGGTAGCCTCATCAACAGGATTTATTGATGGAATGGGGTACATAGGAACAACAATAATAATGATGGTTGTTCCATATCTTGTGATAGAAACACAAGGTAGTTGGAACAATGTCTTCATATTATGGTCATTGATCTCCTTTGCAGCAGCAGCCTTAGTTGCAATAACATACTTTGGGCACTTTAAAGATATTATTCTTCAGACAAATGAACAACCACTTAAAAAAAAAGAAGGTAAATCTCGTTAATCAGAATTCTTAATAGGGATAATAATGAGCATCTTTGAATGGGACACCAGAGCTGAAAAATATGACAACTTAGAGTGGACAAACAGAGAGCAATATATGGAAACATTCCTAAAAATGTGTGATTTAAAGTCTGATTTTAACGCGTGTGATATAGGTACAGGAACTGGAATAATTGCTCAAACATTGGCTCATTATTGCAAAAATGTTGATGCAATTGATTATTCAAAATCGATGCTTAATATAGCAAAAAAGAAACGACGAATGGATAATATTAATTATAAACTTATGAATGCAGAAAAACTAGAATTTTCATCAAATTTATTTGATATAGTAACAGCTAGAATGTGTTTTCATCATATTGCACATCGAGATAAAGCAATAAATGAATGTATAAGAATTCTAAAACCTGGAAAAAAATTTGTTATTTCAGAAGGCATTCCACCTCCAGGAACCAGGAAGTTTTATACAGAAATGTTCAAGTTAAAAGAAAAAAGAAGAACGTATACTATAGATGATCTAGTAGAATTATTAGAAAACGGTGGATTAAAAAATCTCGTTATTGAAATACATAAAATGCCATGTGTAAGTATTAACAATTGGTTGGCAAACTCAGGTAAAGATAAAATCACTTGTAAAAAGATTTATGATATTCATTTAGACTGTGATGATTATGTCAAAAAAGCATATAACATGAAGGTATTAAATGGCGATATTTTCATGGATTGGTTAATTGCAATTGTTTGTGGCATAAAATCACATTAATCTCAAATAAAAACTTTTAAAACATTTTACTATCTAGCTTAATTAACTAAATTTGAGAGATTCAAATGAGGGAAGAAGAAAAAGCTGTCGAAGCACTTCGGAACGTAAAACTTAGAAAGAGTGCTGTCCCTCTTTTCATAACAAAAACCTTAGTTAATATTAGTAATATATTGCCAAATTGGATGAATAAAAAAAATTTAAAAACATTATTAAAAATATATGAAAAAAAAGGTTGTAAGTTTGTTCATATTGCTATACCTAATCATTTCTTTACAAATTTATCAACACTAGAATTTTATGGGGAAATTTCAAAGTTCCTAAAAAAACAGAAGAATATTTGGAATATAGATATGGCAAAGATTGGAGAATCCCCAAAAGAGATTATATATCTACCAAAGATGACCACTCAATAGTTAAAGATTAAAGACAAATTCAAATAACAGAAAACGCCAAGATGAATGGCTCGATCTGGAGGAAAATATATTGAAAGAGATAGGCATACTAGAAGTTCATTGCCATGTTAAATTTCTTCATACGACAATGAAGATTTGCAAGACAAAAGATACAAATGTTACAGTATTCACAACAAAATATCTGTTTTCAAGACTAGAGAATTACTTAGAGAATAAAGAGGATTATAATGTTGTATTAAAAAAGGATAATGAAGGGTTGAATTCCTTCTTAAAACGAGTTGAAAAAATTTGTAATGAAAAAATTGATTTATTACTTATCAATACACTGCAGGTAAGCTGTTTCTACTTACCACGTTTTTTTGGATTTCATCCAAGATCTAAAACAATCATGACGGTACATACTGCAAATGCCTGGCTTAAACCAAAACCAGTATTCAAGCTCAGAAAATTGATCAGAACTATAGATACAAATTTAAGTTCTTTTATAGTGAGTAAAATTATACTTCCAAGATTCGATGCGATAAATGTTATTTATCCACCAATTAAGGATTATATTTTGGAAGAAACAAATTATAATAAAAAAATATTTACTTTGCCTTTCAATTTTTTTGATGAAACTAGAGAAGTTGATAAAAAGGAAAACAAAAAAATACAATTCGTTATACCTGGACAGATAGAAGAGCATAGAAGAGAATACAAAGTAATAATTGATGCATTTGAAAAACTCTTTAACAATTTTAATGAAAAAATCGATCTATATCTTTTAGGATACCCTGTAGGAAATTATGGAAAACAAATTTTAAAAAGATGCAAAAGAATGAAAAAGAAAGGATATAATATATTTACCTTTGATACTTTTGTTCCAGAAGGAGAATATAATGAAATTATATTAAAGAGCGACTTTATTATTTCTCCAATTAAGATTAAAACTAGAGGCATGGGAGAAATACAGGAAATATATGGCGTGACAAAGGGAAGTGCTGTTGTATTTGAAGCAATTCAATATGCCAAACCCTTAGTCGTACCATATAAATTTAATATAATCAAGGAATTGAAAAGTTCTACTTTAAAATATCACGATTCAAATGATCTAGCAAAAATACTAATTGAATTTATAGACGACAGAAAAAAATTACTGGATTTTAAAACTGCAGCTCTTAAAAATTCAAAATGTTTCTCTTTAGACATTTTGCAGGAATACTTTGTTAAAGAGATATTAGATAAAGTAGATGAATTATAATAAATCGTTGGAGGAAAAGTAATTGTCAAATCTTGTCAAAACATTAACCAAACGTTCTTTAAAGATATTGAAAAAGGATGGTTTTAGAGGTTTAATAACATCGAGGAAGAATTATTATGAATCTTATCCTCCAATAAGACACCATTTTTATTATTGGCTATATTCAAAATTAAAATTAAAAAGAACTATAGTTCGCGAAATTCAAGGATCAAAAATGTTTCTAAATTTGGATGATTTTGGGCTTTCAAAATATCTCTTTTTAAACGGAATACGTGAACCAGAATGCACAAGAATTTTTAAACAACAGTTAAAAGAAGGAATGGTAATTGCTGATATTGGAGCAAATATCGGATATTACGCCCTGATGGAAGCAAATATAATTGGTGATAAAGGAAAGATTTATGCAATTGAACCATTTCCGTCGAACTATAATCTCTTATTAGAAAATATAAAACTCAATTCGTATGGTAACATAATTGAGCCATACAACTTAGCTATTAGTAATAAATCAGGCAAAGAAAAACTCTATATTTCTGAAAGACACAACTGTTGCAATATGATGGAATCTAATAATTTAGATCATGTTGAAGTTCAAACAGAAACATTAGATAATTTTATGATTAATAAACAACTTTTTGACTACATTAGGATGGATATTGAAGGATTTGAATATTATGTCCTAAATGGCATGAAAGAAACTTTAAAAAAATGCAAATGTAAGATGTTTATAGAAGTTCATCCATATCAAATGTACGAGAAAGGATTAGATTATAAGAAACCCTTGAAAATGCTCTTTTCCCTTGGATTTCATCCAACATATATAATAAAGGAACATGGTCCTTTGAAAGAGGAAGCATTTGAATATAAGAAACCAGTAGAATCATTCTTTTCATATCTAGAAGAATTAGAACTATCACCCCCAAAAAATACACATGGTTTTGGCTTATTTTTAGAAAAGTAATTTATCTACAGATTAACTTAATTTAGAGATAAGTAAAAATACTTAAGAAGAGTGCATTATTACGAAAAAACCAGATTCATAATTAATTAGAGGAAATATGGAGATTATTTAATGAAAATAAGTGTTTTTGCTTTAGGAAGAACAGGTTTACCTCTTTCTCTTATCTGCGCAGACTGTGGATTTGATGTCATTGGAATAGATATCAATGACGAACTAGTTAATCAACTTAAAAATGGAAAACTTCCTTTTTATGAACCTGAAATGAAAGAGTTACTTGATAAATATCTAAATAAAAGATTTATACCAATCAGTAAAGTGACTGAAGATGTAAAAAAATCTGAATATTTTATAATAGCAATTGGTACAAAATTTAATAGATATCCGGAAAAAGCATCTTTAACAAATCTGTATTCAGTAATAGACGAAATAAAAAACTCTGGAATAAAAAATAAAACCATTATTTTGCGTGTCACTCTTCCACTTGGAACAACTGATAAAATTAAACAAATACTTGAAAAAGATGGTTTTAAAGAAGGAAGAGATTTTTATCTAGCCTTTGTACCAGAGAGGTTAATGGAGGGAAAAGCAATCAAAGAGGAAAGAAACCTTCCAAAAATTATTGGATGCTATAGTGATGAAAGCTTTGAAAAAGTTAAATACTTCTTTGAAAAAATAGGGGGAGAAATCGTTCGTGTTTCTAATCCTAAAACCGCTGAGTCTATAAAATTAATAGATAACTCGTGGAGAAACATGCGTTTTGCTTTTGCTAATGAAATAGCCCTTTTATCAGAGGCAAATGGAATAAATGCCATTGAAGCACTTAACGCAGCAAATAGAGGTTACGAAAGAAATAATATACCATTTCCAGGTCCAGTTAGCGGTTATTGTCTAGGTAAAGATCCATATTTATTGGAAACTGCCTTTGATAAGGTTATCGTTAGAGGATTTAACTCTGTATGGTTTTATGCAAGGCGTGCAAATGACTGGCTAAGTAAAAAGATTGTAAAGGAAGCAAAAGGTAAAAACGTGCTAGTAGCTGGACTTTCATTTAAAAAAGATATAGATGACTATAGAAATAGTCATTCAATTGATATTGTGGATCTACTACTTGCAGAGGATTTTACAGTGATGGTAACAGATCCATATCTTGATAATGGGCCATATACCCGTTTACCTTTATATCTTGATAAGGCTGTTAAAAAAGTGAAATTAAAAGATGGATTAAAAAAAGTGGATACAATTATTTTTACTACAGCACACGAAGAGTATAAAAATTTAGATATCAAAGAGCTTTTAAGTAATGTAAAGAAGGGCGTAAAAATAGTAGATCTTTGGAACATATTTCAAGGGAAATTAGAAGATTGTAAAGAAGTTATATATGTAGGGCTTGGCAGAGGAGATTTAAAATGAAAGTGGTTGTTACTGGTGCCGCTGGTTTCTTAGGTAGTTTTCTATCCGAAGAACTTTTATCCAAGGAACATGAAGTAATAGGTATTGACAATTTCTTCCGAGGAAAAAAAGAGTATCTCCCAAAGCATATTAATTTTAAATTTCATGAAATAGATCTAGTTAAGCAGCCAAAAGATTTTTGTAAAATAATTGAAGAAGAAGAGCCTCAGTTATTATTTCATTATGCCGCCATTAATGGTACGAAATATTTCTATGATATCCCTTATCAAGTAATCAATAACAATATTGTAATGACCCAAAATGTCCTCAATGCCTGTAAGAATTCAAAAGTAAAAAAAATAATTTATGCATCGAGCTCAGAAACTTACGGTGAACCTTTAGAAATTCCAACACCCGAAACTCATCCAATTTTATTAAATATTAATACAAATAGAGATAGTTATGCATCATCAAAAGCAATTTGTGATTTTTATGTTAAATTATTTGCTAAAGAAAACAATATCGATTTTCTAATTCTAAGGATCTTTAATACATATGGACCCCATATGGATACATCTGAATATGGTCAAGTTATTCCAGAATTTATTAACAAAATGTTTAACGATGAAAAATTTACAATAATTGGTAATGGAGAACACACACGAAGTTTTTGTTACGTATCAGACCATACAAGGCTAGTAAGAAAACTTGCAGAGACTGTTTCAAATCAGGTTGTAAACATTGGGAATGACAAAGAAACGCGCATTATAGATCTAGCAGAAATGATGCACAAAATGGAAAATAAAGAATTTAATCCAGAATTTTTACTAGAACGAGAATATGATCATAAAAGAAGATGCCCCGATATCTCAAAACTTAAAAAATTAATAAACGATTACCCAAAAGTAACTTTAGAAGAAGGATTAAAAAGGACAATTAAATGTTATAGCAAAAATATCCAGAGTTGCTAAAATGACAACATATTTTACAAGTGCTAAACAGAAAAAAGTGCTTGATATTTCTAAAAAAATTCTCGAATTTCTTCATCTAAAACTTATAATTTATCAAATTTTTATAACTATTTTCCAAGAAATTGCATTAAAACGACTAAGAAAAATCGTTCAAAAGTCTAATGTTAATATTAAAAGCTCTACAGGAAAAAAAATTTTCTTGTACACTGTCGGAAGATATGGCATCCTGGGTTATACCGAAGCGGGAATTGCAAAATCTTTACAGATGCGAGGAAATAACGTAAAAATGCTAATATGTGGTGGTGCAATGAATATGTGTACTACCCATTTTACGATCACACAACCATTTAATCCTTGGATTTGCAAGAATTGCATTAGTTTTTCAAAAAAATTTTTTAAAACAATAAATCTGCCCTTTTCTACATATAATGATTACTTAGAAAAAAAGGATATTGAAAATGCAGAAAAAAAAGTAAATGAATTGTCTGTAGAACAATGTGAAAAAATTGTATACAAAGATATAAGAGTTGGGTTTCATGCCAAAATCTCAGCTGAAAGATATTTCATGGGAGATATACCTCCAAAAAATAAGTATGAAAAAATATTAAGATTAGAGTTGATAAATGCCATCATCTCAACAGACGTTGCTGAAAAAATTTATGAAAATGAAAAGCCAGACGTTTTTATTACATCTCAAGGAATATATAGCTCTTGGGGGGCCTTTACAGATTTTTTCACCAATAAAAAAATAAGAGTAAATATTTGGGCCAGTGGTGAAGGCGATACAATAACATTTGATAGACATAAATCCCAAGAATATTACAGAGAGTATTATGAAGAAATAAGAAAAAAACAACAATTAAATCCTGAAGAAGAAAAGGAGATTGAAGAGTTCTTTAATAGAAGAACACATGGAAAAGAAGGTCAAGTGACTTACTATAATTTTGGAGAGATTACTAAAGAAGAACTGGAGGACAAATTCCAATTCAAAAAATACGATAAAACCTATGTAATTTTCCCTAATGTTCCCTGGGATGCAGCGGTACTTGCAGCGAATACAGCATTTACAGATGTATATGAATGGATCCTATGTACTATTGAGCTGTTTAAAGAAAAACAGAACTTACAGCTAATAATAAAAATACATCCATCAGAAATAAGATTCATGGAATCTAAAAGAACCCTACTTGATTATATAAAAAATACATATCCTACACTTCCAGAAAATATAAAAATAATAACAGGTGACACTACAATAAGTCCATACTCCTTATTTCCATTTATAGATGTTGGAATAGTATATGTTGGGACAATTGGATTAGAAATGGCAGTAAATAACATACCTGTAGTAGTTGCAGGTGACGCCCACTACAACAGAAAAGGTTTCACTTACGATGCTTTAACTAAAGAAGAATATTCGAAAATCTTAAATAGAGACTTAGAACCAATATCAAATCAACAAAATTTAGCAAAAGTATATTCTTATTTCCATTTTATTAAAAAATTCATCCCAAAGTCATTTATCAAAGCAAATAGTTTTTTGGATATAAGGTGGAATATTGATTCGCTTGAAGGTTTTAATCCAGGTAAAGATAAATATCTCGATCATATTTGCAACTACATTGAAAACAACGGTGTTTTCCAAAATTGGTAAATTGGAATATCTTAAATTAATAAAAAAAATTAAAGGCAACAAAGTTTTTAAAAGAATTATTATACTTAACAATTACAAAAAGACAATCGTTCTTTAAGAGGGACTATAAATGGACTTATTAAAAGATAAAGTAATATTACTAACAGGTGGAACAGGATCTTTTGGCAATAAATTTACTGATATAGTTTTAAAGGAACACAATCCTAATGCGATAAGGATTTTTTCAAGAGGAGAAAAAAAACAATTAGATATGGCCAATAGATTCAAAGATGATAGATTAAGGTTTTTTATAGGAGATGTTAGAGATAAAGATAGACTACATCGAGCAATGAATGATGTTGATATAGTTGTTCATGCTGCTGCTTTAAAACAGGTCCCTGCTTGTGAATATAATCCTATTGAGGCAGTGAGAACAAATATAGATGGAGGCATCAATGTGATTGATGCTGCAATTGATAACGGAATAGAACGCGTAATAGCCATCAGTACCGACAAAGCAGTTCATCCAGTAAATTTGTATGGCGCAACTAAAATGACAGCTGAAAAACTTTTCATTCAAGGTAATTCCTACGCGGGTAAAGCTAATACAATGTTTAGTTGTGTTAGATATGGAAACGTTATCGGTAGTCGAGGTAGCGTAATTCCCCTTTTCTTGGAACAAAAAAAGACAGGGGCAATTACAATAACACATGAAGAAATGACACGTTTTTGGATAAGACTTGAAGATGGAGTTAGATTTGTTACAAAATGTGTTAATAGAATGAAAGGTGGCGAAATCTTTGTTCCAAAAATTCCAAGTATGAAAATTATTGACCTCGCGGATGCAATAGCACCCGGTGTAAAAAGAAAGATTATTGGAATTAGACCTGGAGAAAAAATCCATGAGATATTAATAACAGAAGATGAAGCTAAACATAGCAGGGAATTTAATGATAGTTTCGTCATAGAACCTGAGCACCCATTCTGGGAAGAAGATAACTTGGCAGGAGGAAAACAACTTCCAGAGGGATTTAGATATACAAGTGCAAATAATGAAAAATGGATAACTAAAGGCGAAATAAAGAAAATTATTAAGGAATTATAATGTCTGAAAAGTTAGCCTTACATGGTGGACCTCCCATTAGAAAAGAATTTTTACCATATGGACGTCAATGGATAAATGATGACGACATAAAGGCAGTTACTGATGTTTTGAAAACTGATTGGATAACACAAGGTCCCAAAGTAGTCGAATTTGAAAAAAAGGTTGCGGATTACAGTAATACAAAGTATGCCGTTGCTTTTTCATCGGGCACAGCAGCACTACATGCAGCCGCATATGTTGCAGGAATTACAAATGGAGATGAAGTTATTACCACCCCTATTACTTTTGCAGCAGATGGAAACTGTGTATTATTTACTGGAGGGACAGTTAAATTTGCTGATATCAAAAAAGATACCTATAATATTGACCCAAAGAAAATAAAAGAACAAATCACAAAAAAAACAAAGGCATTAATACCTGTAGATTACACAGGACAACCCTGTGATATTAATGAAATAAATGAAATCGCAGAAAAAAATAATCTTACAGTAATAGAAGATGCATCTCATGCAATAGGAGCAGAATATAAAAATAAAAAAGTGGGAGGATTAACGGATTTAACAGTATTCAGCTTCCATCCTGTGAAAACAATCACAACTGGGGAGGGAGGAATGGCTCTTACTAATAATGAAGAGTTATATGAAAAACTGCAAATTTTCAGAACACATGGAATTACTAGGGATACTAAGAAACTACAAAAGAACGAAGGAGCGTGGTATTACGAAATGCAAACTCTTGGATATAATTACAGAATCACTGATTTTCAATGTGCACTAGGAATAAGTCAGCTTAAAAAAATTGATAATTTTATCAAAAAAAGAAGAGATATCGCCACCAAATATAATGAAGCATTCGAAAGCTTGGACGAAATAATAACACCATATGAAAAAAAGGATGTTAAATCCACATATCACATCTATATGATACAACTGGATCTAGGAGATTTAAAGGCCAATAGAAAAACAATATTTGACGCATTTAGAGCAGAAAACATTGGTGTACATGTACATTATATACCTCTTCATCTACAACCGTATTATAGGGAGAGATTTGGATATAAAAAAGGTGACTTTCCCATTGCTGAAGCATATTATAATAAAGCATTAACATTACCCTTGTTTCCCAAAATGAAAGATGAAGATGTGAATGATGTAATTGAGGCCGTAGAAAAAGTAATTAGCTATTATCAAAAATAGGTTATATTAATGAAATCTATCGCTATAATTCCAGCAAGAGGCGGAAGTAAAGCAATTCCGAGGAAGAATATAATTGAATTGGGCGGTAAACCACTAATAGCATATGTGATAGAAGCTGCGTTAAAGGTAAAAAAATTAGATCGAGTAATAGTTTCAACTGAAGACATGAAAATAGCAGAAATTGCAAAAAAATATGGAGCAGAATTACCATTTTTAAGACCGAAAGAACTAGCAAAAGATGAAACACCTACTTTACCAGTCTTACAGCATGCCGTAAGAGTTCTTGAAGAAAAAGAGGATTACAAGCCAGATATAGTTGTTTTATTGTATGCTACATTTCCACTGCTTCAAGCTGAAAAAATATCTGAAGCAATACGGATGATTAAAGACGAAGGTTTCGATTCAGTTATTAGTGTAACTAAAGATAAAGGACATTACTGGGTAGAAGAAGATAATAATTATATTAGATTGTATCCAAAAATCATTGAAAACAGACAGCTTGTTCAACCATTGTTTAAAGAAAATGGAGCGATTTATGCATGTAAAAGAGGTCTGCTCATGGAAAAAAATGAAATTGTTAGTGGAAATATTGGATTTTTAATAATGAAAAAAGAGGAATCGGTTGATATCGACGAACAAATGGATTTTGAATTTGCTGAGTTCCTTTTAACAAAAAAAATATAAGCAATATTTACATATTAATGCTTAATTAAAATATTATCAACAAATATAGGAGAGACGGTTCTCAAATATTTAAACGGGAGAGATTTGATTGAGATACTGCAAGAAATGCATTATGCCGGATACTAGACCCGAACAAGTATTTGATAATGATGGTATTTGTGATGCATGTAACTCCTCAGAAAAGAAACACAGAGACATTGACTGGCAGCAAAGGAGAAAGGAATTTGAGAAAATTTTAGATCGTTATCGTTGCAAGGACGGAAGCTGGTGGGATTGTATAGTTCCTGTTAGTGGAGGAAAAGATAGTTGTTATCAAGCAGTTCAGATGAAATATGAATATGAGATGAATCCTCTACTTGTTAATTTTATTCCTTGTGAGATGACTGAGGTGGGTTTAAAGAACATACTGTGGTTGAGAGACCAAGGTTTTGACATGATTCAGGTTGGGGGGAACAGAAAAATCTACAAACAAATGGTTCGAAAAGGTTTCTTTGATTTAGGCGATTGTTGTTGGCCTGAACATATTGGTATTTTCACAGCACCTGCCAGAGTTGCGGTGCAATATAATGTTCCGTTGCTTATATGGGGAGAAAACTCTCAATTTGAATATGGCGGACCAGCTTCAAAAAGAGAAAACAACTATCTAGATCGTAATTGGTTGGAACAATTTCAGATGCTAGGTTATCGTATTTCTGATCTGTATCATGAAGGATATAACAAAAAGGATCTATTGACTTGGGAATATCCATCAGATGAAGAACTTAAAGAAGTGGGAGTAACAGGTTTGTTCCTAGGATATTACAAAAAATGGGATACCTATGAACATGCACAAAAAATGATAAAGATGGGTTGGAATGTCAATCCTGGTGGAGGTCCTGTTGAAGGATCATATTATAATTTTGAGAATTTAGATTGCAAATGGATTACTGGATTGCATGATTATCTTAAATTCCTAAAATATGGCTATGGGCGAGCTACTGACGAACTTTGTATTGAGATTAGAGCCGGACGTATTGATCGCGAAGAGGCAATCCGAATAGTGCGAAACTTAGAAGGGAAAATACCCAGAAAATATCTCAAAGATTTCTTAGATTTTATTGACTGCACTGAGGAAGAATTTTTTAAGACTTTAGATCGATTTACAAATCGGAAAATATTCCTTACTGATGAGAATGGTAATTTCATAAAAGATGAAAATGGAGATGTTATCAAGAAAGATTATGGTTATGATGAAAGTGAGGGTTTTGCCTTGGAACATGGGGAGGATGCAAAAAAAATTGATTACAGTTATTGATGTTAATATAGGTAATGTAAACAGTGTTAGTAAAGCTTTGAACTATCTGAAAGTAGACCATAAAGTCACAAATAATCTAGATGATATTTTAGAATCAGATAAAATAATTTTTCCAGGGGTTGGAAGTTTTTATGAAGCATCAAAAAGAATCAAAGCCTCTGGGATAAAAGATGTTTTAAAAAAAAGAGTTCTTGAAGATAAAATTCCCATTTTAGGAATATGTCTTGGCATGCAACTTTTAGCAACTACTGGAGAAGAAGTAAAAAAATCAGAAGGACTAGATTTGATTAAGGGGAAAGTTGCTATACACCGTGCATCAAAAGAGGGTTTACGTCTACCGCATATTGGATGGAACGATGTAACTTTCAAAGATTTCAAATTATTTGACTCTATTAAAAATGGATCATGTTTCTATTTTGTACATAGTTACGAAATGATTCCATCTGAAGAAGTAAAAGTTGCATACACTAATTACGGAGTCGATTATGTTGCAGCTATCCAAAAAGATAATATTTTAGGTGTTCAATTCCATCCTGAAAAAAGCCAGCATGTTGGTTTAAGATTATTAAAAAACTATTGTGAGGGGAAATTTTAATGCTACGATACAGGGTTATTCCACTTGTTCTTCTCGATGGATATTCGGTTGTAAAAACCATTCAGTTTGATATTCGTCGTAATCAGGGAAATCCTATTGTAGTATCAAGAATTTATAACAGTAGAAACGTGGATGAACTAATGCTACTTGATATTGATGCTTCAAAAGAAGACAGAGGAATAGATTTACATACTGTTGACGCTGCATCCTCTGAATGTTTTATGCCTTTGACAGTAGGTGGAGGACTTAAAACCTGCGAAGATATAACTAAAGCACTAAAAGCTGGAGCAGATAAAATTTCTCTAAATACCATTATATTTGACAAACCCGAGTTTCTAAAAGAAGCCGTTTCTGTTTTTGGCAGTCAATGTATTGTTGCCTCAATTGATATCAAAAAAAATGAAATTGGCGAATGGGAGCTATTTTCACATTCAAATAGAAACGTCAATATGAGTTTAGATGAAATGCTGGATTTTCTGATAAAATCAGATGTGGGAGAAATACTAGTTAATAGTGTTGATTTAGATGGTACAATGAGTGGTTATGATCTGGATTTAATTGAACATGTATCTTCTGCAACAAATATTCCAGTTATTGCAGCAGGTGGAGCATCTGGTCCAAATGATTGTAGTAGAGCAATAACAACAGGGGCATCTGCTGTATCAGCTGCGAGTATATTTCATTTCACAAGTTATACTCCAAGAACATGTAAAGAAGATATGGATAAACATGGAATACCAACAAGACTATTAGATATTGAAGACACAAAATTCTAAATTAAAATATCAAATATCGGAGTAAGATCTGTATGAGAATTGCTTTTAGAGTTGATGCTTCCAGAGAAATTGGAATCGGGCATCTAATGAGATGTCTTGCTTTATCAGAGGAATTACAAAAACAGGGTCATAAATGTTACATTTTATCAGAAACAAGCAAGGAAATAATAACTAATAAAATAAGTGAGTTCCAAGTTGAATTTTATAAGATAAATGAATTAGCCGATGCGATTAAAATTTCAAAAGAAAACTGTATTGATTGGATTATTACAGATTGTTATAGTTTAAACTCAGAATATATTAAAAAATTAAAGGAGACCTTCAAAGTTTTATCAATAGATGATAATGCTTTGATACATTATTATTCAGATGCAATAGTCAATCAAAATATCGGTGCAGATAAACTTGATTATTCAGCGGAGGAATATACTAGATTTTTCCTTGGATCTAAATATGTAATGATGAGAAATGAGCTGTTAAAAAGAAATGAGAAAAAAGAGAAAGACAAAGTTAAAAAAATATTAATAACACTAGGAGGCGCAGATAAAGATAATTTTACATTAGAAATTTTAAAGATATTAAAAACAATAGATGAAAATGTCGAAGTTATAGCTGTTATTGGTCCTTTTAACCCTTTTTACAATGTTCTCAAAGAATACGTAAACAAATCCAATTTAATGGTTAATTTAATTAAATCCCCTGAAAAAATGACAGACATTTATCTAGAGTCAGACATAGCTATTAGCGCAGGTGGAACATCTTGTTATGAACTTGCGTATTATGGCATTCCAAATCTAATTATAACTATTGCTGAAAATCAATTAAACATTGCAAAAGAGCTCGATAGACAAGGAATTAGCATATATCTTGGTGACCAGAAAGATGTAACAAGTGAAAAAATCAAAGAGAAGGTTAAAGAATTAATAAACAATCATTCTTTAAGAAAAAGTATGAGCCAAAATGGAAGGAATCTGGTAGATGGACTGGGTAAAAAAAGAATTGTGGATTTTATGGAGAGTTATAATTGAAGAAAGAAGTAAAAATCGGAAATAAAACAGTTGGAGATGGATACTCAACTTATATTATTGCAGAAATTGGAGCAAATCATAATTGTAATATGAAAATTGCAAAAGAGCTAATCGATAAAGCAGCAGATGCACACGTTGATTCAGTTAAATTTCAAACATATAAAGCAGAAAAGCTTTATTCAAAAAAGGCACCTCAGTTTTCAAAGGACGATATGAAACCATTTGACCTGATAAAATCAGTTGAGTTGCCAAGGAAATGGCATAAAGAACTATTTGAATATGCTGTTGAAAAAAATTTACATTTTATATCAAGCCCGTTTGATTTTGAAGCAGTTGATTTATTAAACGAAATTGGAGTTCCAGCATTTAAAATAGCTTCATTTGAAATCACAGATCTTGAATTGTTGAAATATACAGCTGAAAAAAAGAAACCGATTATTCTATCAACAGGGATGGCAGATTTTGAGGAGATAAACGAGGCTTTAGAAGCAATTATATCTACAGGAAATGATGATATTATTTTACTTCACTGTAACTCAATGTATCCTGCCCCCATTGAAATAGTTAATCTAAATGCAATACAGACGATGTCTCAAGAATTTAAGATACCTGTAGGTTTTTCCGATCATACTCTTGGAATTCATATACCTGTTGCAGCAGTTGCAAAAGGAGCGAAGTTAATAGAAAAACATTTTACACTAGATAGGGCAATGAGCGGGCCTGATCATAGTTTTGCAATTGAACCACATGATCTTAAACAAATGGTTCAAAATATTAGGGATATTGAAAAGGCATTAGGAAATGGGAAAAAAGTTTTATCAAAAGCTGAAAAAGAGATGTATGAAAAAGGGAGAAGAAGCCTTATTGCTTCCCAGGATATTCCAAAAGGAACAAAAATTACAAGAGAAATGATTATTATTAAACGGCCGGGTTATGGTATCAAACCAAAATTCTTAAACGATATAGTGGGAAAAATAGCTAAAAGAGACGTCGAGGAAGACCAATGGATCACATGGGAGGATATCAAAAAATAAATATCAAATGTTTTAGGTTTTTAAAATGAATATTGAATTTGTAAATATACTAGATGTAGATGAAGAAGCAATTGAACTTGTTAGAAATTGGAGGAACAGCAAGAAAGTAAGCCAATACATGTTTACTAATCATCATATAAACAAAGAAGAACATCAAAGATGGATAGAAAAACTAAAAACCAGCGATACTGGAAAGGCATGGGTAATTAAATACGATGGGAAACCAATAGGACTTGTGCAACTGTCAAACATTGACTATATTAATAAAACAACAGAGTGGGGTTTTTACATAGCAGATGATTCAGTGAGGGGAAAAGGTATTGGAGCTACTTCTTTGTATAAATTAATTGAATTTATATTCGATGAAATGAAGTTTGAAAAGATGAGAACAATGGTGCTTGAAAACAACCCCGTCGCATTGGAACTTTATAAAAAATTTGGTTTTAAGAAAGAAGGAGAACTTGAAGAAAAACTCGAAAGAAATGAAAAACAGATAGATGTTTTGTTAATGAGCCTTCATAAGGACGAATGGGAAAACGTTAAACCAAATTTAAATCTGTAAAGGATTATGTTTAAGAACCATTCGTTAATAAGACATACTCGAAAAACGGTTGATGAAATGTCGCTTGGAAGATATAACGAGAAAATTAAAACCATCGATGGCCTTCGAAAAATAATTGGAAAACCTCCACGGAAAAAAAAGGTAATAATGTGTCATGGAACATTTGACATAGTTCATCCAGGACATATACGACAGCTTGCTTATGCTAAGGAAAAAGCAGATATCCTTGTTGCAAGTGTAACTGCAGATAAATATGTTGCCAAGGGAGAAGAAAAACCATTTGTTCCAGAAGAATTACGTGCTAAAAACCTTGCAGCATTAGAACTAGTTGATTATGTAATAATAGATTACCACCAAAAGCCAATAGATAATATATTGAAAATAAAACCTGATCTATTCATAAAAGGATTCGAATATGCAAAGGACGGCATACATCCAAAAACAAAAGAGGAAATAAAAGCAGTAAGCTCTTATGGCGGTGAAATAATTTTCAGCCCAGGAGATATCGTTTATTCATCTACACATCTTTTAACAGTTCATCGACCTAAGATAGCCCTTGATAAAATACTTGCCTATATGGATGTAGAAAACGTTGGCTTCAATGACATTCTGAATGTTCTAAAGAAGTTTAAAAACACCAAGGTACATGTTATTGGAGATACCATTGTTGATAAATACTCATATTGCACAGTTCTCGGTCCAACTACCAAAACACCTACTTTTAGCATAAAACTAGACTCCTCTGAAATGTTTTTAGGTGGAGCAGGAATAGTTGCAAAACACCTAAAAAATCTTGGGGCGGATGTTACATTCACGACATTACTAGGAAATGATGACCTAAAAGATTTCGTAATTAAGGATATTAAAAAATGGAACATAAAAACAAATGCAATTATAGATAATACTAAACCTACCACTTTAAAAGAAAGATTCTGGGCAGATGGATACAAACTTTTACAAGTTGATACTGTGGATAATAGTATAGTATCCAATAAAATTCTAAAAGAAATGTGCAATCATATAAAACAAGACAAACATGATATATATGTTTTCAGTGATTTCAGACACGGCATCTTCAACAAAGAGACAATTAAAACAATAATCGATAGCACAGATCCAAAAACAATAAAAGTTGCAGATAGTCAGGTAAGTAACAGATGGGGAAATATATTAGAGTTCAGTGGAGTAAATATTATTTTCCCAAATGAAAAAGAGGCGAGATTTGCTCTTGGTGATCAAGATTTGGGAATTAGACCTCTTGCAGCACAGCTTTATAGAAAATCCAAGGCAAAATATCTAGTATTAAAATTAGGGGAAAAAGGCATTCTGATTTATAGAAAACCCCGAGCACCTACCAAGCCAAGAGATTTCATATTTATTGACAGTTTTGTAGAAGAATTAAAAGATGCACTTGGTGCAGGAGATGCACTACTTGCTACAACATCTCTTGCATACAAATGCTCAAAAGATATTTTTATAAGTGCGATTCTTGGGAATGCTGCGGCGGCTGTTGCATGTGAAAAAGAAGGAAATCATCCAGTATCAATAAAAGAAATAGAACAAAAGATAGAAAGCATTAGTAACAACAAATTTGAATAAGGTTTATTCTTAGAAAAAGTATTAAATAAACAGTAGATTACGAGAGTGGAGAAAAATACAAGGAGAAAAAAGATTATGCCAATTTTTTTAGATTCAAGTATAACTTCTGAGATAAAAAAATTCCATAAAATGGGAATCATAAGAGGGATTACAACAAATCCAACTATAATGTTCAAAGATGGTGTTACTGGCGGAATGGATGGAATTAAAGAGAGATCTAAAGAAATAGCTGATATTGTAAAACCTTATCCCGTATCAGTCGAGGTTATGACAAACGATCGAGATGGGATGATACAGCAAGCCAAGGAATTTTCAAAATGGGCTACAAATATTAATATAAAAATTACAGCACATGGTCCTAACGGCGAACTAGTCAATTTTGAAGTTGTCCACGAGCTTGAAAAAGTCCATAACATAAGGGTAAATACTACTGCAATGATGAGCGCACAACAATGTTTCTTAGCCGCCCTTGCGGGATCTACTTATGTTTCAATTTTTGGTGGAAGAGTAAACAATATGGGCTATAACTGCTGTGATGAAATACAAAAATTAAGAACTGCAATTGATGACTTTGATCTTAAATCAAAAATTATTGTAGGCTCAACCCGTGAAGTTTTAAACACCATCGAATGGTTAAATGCAGGTGCTCATATTGTAACAATTGCCCCTAAATTATTGGAGGGGATGATTGTTCATCCTTACACTAAAGAAACTGTTCAAATGTTTTTATCTGATGCTGGAAAAATCAAATCAATGCTAAATAAATAAAACTTGGAAAAAATTCAAATCCTTGTATTTTTACCGATGGGATGTGATGAGCATTAAAAATAAGGCAGTGTTTCTTGATAGAGACGGCGTAATCAATGAAGTAGTATTTCATAATAGTGAAAAGCCATCATCACCATGGAATTTCAATGAATTTAAGCTTATAAAAGGAGTGAAAGAACCATTGGAAGCCCTAGCAAAAATAGGATATTTACTTTTTGTAATATCAAATCAACCTGATATATCACGAGGGTTTGTTGAAAAAGGAACGACTGAGAAAATAAGCCGGATAATCTATGATAAATACCCTGTTAAAGAGATTATAGTTTGTCCTCATGATGATCATCATAATTGTAACTGCCGTAAACCCAAACCTGGGATGATTTTAGAACTATCAAAAAAATATGATGTTGATTTAAAAAAATCGTTTTTAATTGGTGATAACTGGAAAGATACTGAAGCAGGGGAAAAAGCTGGATGTACAACTATTTTATTGGATAAAACTTATAATAAATCTGTTGAGTCTGATTATAGAACAGAAAATCTAAACACAGCTGTAAAGTTGATAAAATCTATTCATAATAAAAATTAAATCTGTTTATTAATTTTATTTAAAAAAATATTTCGATAAAATAATTTTAATGAATTCTAAAAACCATAGAAATTATTAAAAAATATCTTTATATAGAGGATATTCAAATTATGGAGTTAAATAATGTTAAAGAGAGATGAAAAAGAAGTTAAACCACCGATTTTTGTTCTTGGTTGTCAGCGTTCCGGTACAACCTTACTTAGAAGAATTCTGGATTCACATCCGAACATTGTTTGTCCACCGGAATCAGTTTTTCTTGAAGAGCTATCAAAGGTCTATGAAACAGAGAGGTCAATTGCTGGTTTAGAATCTATGGGATTTAGTGAAGAAGATATATTAGAACAAATGCGTATGTTTACAACGTTTTTCTTTGAAGGATATGCAAAATCCAAGAGTAAACCACGATGGGCAGATAAAACATGCCCTTATCTAAATCACGTTAATACCATTGACTCTGTGTTTAAACAAGAAGTAGTATACATTGGAATAGTGCGACATGGTCTGGATGTTGCATATTCATTATGTGATCTTAATATGGGAGTTCTGAAACCATATATTGCAGATGGAACTGATAAAAAAATTGCGGCAATTCAATTCTGGAAAGACCAAAACATGAAACTACTGGATTTCAGAGATAAGGTTAAAGATCGTTTTTATCTTGTTAAATATGAAGATCTTACCACCAAACCAGAATCTATACTACCTGCCATTTTTAAGTTCCTTGACGAGCCGTGGGACAATAAAATTTTAAATTATAACGATTTCGAACATGACCCAGGATTTGAAGATCCAAAGATAGCAAACTATGATAAGATACAACCTAACTTTGGTAACTATAAAAAATGGCCTATTAGCACCCAAAGGCGTTTATATCAAACAGCT
This sequence comes from Thermoplasmata archaeon, assembly GCA_020054495.1. GTDB lineage: Archaea > Thermoplasmatota > E2 > DHVEG-1 > DHVEG-1 > JAGMDE01. The sequence continues at coordinate 39,991 of JAHWGK010000001.1, forward strand.
CTTATGATGTTCAAACGCCTAGGTTATACCATATAGAAGGGAGAATATGGAAATAGATTTCTTTGAAGCATCTACAAGAGCACCATCTGAAAGAACAGAATTATGTAAAGATGTATCACATGACATGTTTTCAGATGATTACATAAATTTTGGTTATGATTATTTTGATAATAAGGATTATTTTGTTGGATATCATGGATACAAATACGATGGGCGATTCAAAGAAACTGCTGAAAAAATTGTTGAACATTACGGACTTGAAAAAGGATCAAAAGTTTTAGAGTTAGGTTGCGCAAAAGGTTACTTGTTAATAGAATTTCATAAATTGAAGATGGATGTTTATGGTGTAGATATAAGCAAATACGCTGTTGATAATGCACATTCAGATATCAAAGATAGATTAAAGATTGGAAGACTTGCGGATATGAATTTTAAGGAAAATTATTTTGATTTAGTACTAAGTAAAGAATTATTACCACATCTTAAAATGGATGAATTGCTTCAAGTTTTAAAAGAAACAAAACGGATCTCAAAAGATAACATTTTTCATATGATTCAATGTGGTCGTAATGAAAAAGAACTTGAATTAATGAAAAAATGGGATCATACTCATCAAATTCTTATGACACCAACAAAATGGGTTGAATTTTTTAATCAAAATAACTATAACTGTGATTATCAGTTTAAGGTGTTAGCAATACAGGAGGGGGTATAATAAAAAATATTCTTGTAACAGGCGGAGCAGGATATGTTGGAAGTATATTAGTTCCAAAGTTGCTAAATAAAAACTATTATGTAACAGTTCTTGACAAAATGTGGTTTGGTAGTGAAGGGATAGATTATCTAAAAAACAAAAATCTCAAAATTATAAAAGGAGATACTAGGGACAAAGAACTTGTAAATAAAATAACCCAAGATATCGACACTGTAATTCATCTGGCAGCTGTTTCAAATGATCCCTGTTCAGAACTTGATCATAATTTGACAAAAGAAGTAAATTATGAAGCAACTGTGAATCTTGCTAAAACATCGAAAAAAAATGGTGTTAAAAGATTTATTAACATTTCAACAGCAAGTGTCTATGGAATAAAAGATGACCCAAATGTAACTGAAGATCTTTCACTTGAACCATTAACAATTTATTCCAAAACAAAAGCAGATGCTGAACAAAAAGTGAAAGAATGCAATGATGAAAATTTTACAGCAGTTAATCTTAGACCATCAACTGCATGTGGATATTCTCCCAGGATGAGACTTGATCTTGTTGTTAATATTTTAACATCTCATGCAATAATGAATAAGAAAATACTAGTTTTTGGCGGTACACAAAAAAGACCAAATATACATGTTCAAGATATTGCAGATTTATATGTCATGATGGTTGAATACCCTAAGGAAAAAATTGCTGGTGAAGCATTCAACATAGCTTTTGAAAACCATACAGTTTTGGGACTAGCTGAAACGATTAGAAACATTATCGGTAAAGATGTTGAAATCGAAGTTCAACCAACAAATGACCCTCGATCCTATCATGTATCATCAGAGAAAATCACAAAAATGACAGGCTATAAACCAAAGAAAACAATAAAAGATGCAGTTCTTGGAATTAAAGATGCTTTTGAGCAGAATAAAATCCAGGATTGGAAAGATATTAACTATTATAATGTAAAGAAGATGAAAGCTATTCAAGAGCTGTTATAATGAAGGTCCCATTTATTGGTTTAAAAAAGCAGCATGAAACAATAAAACAGGAAATCCTTGACGCAGTTGGAAAAGTAATTGATGATTCGTACTTTATTCTTGGTGAGGATGTTAAAGAATTCGAAAATAATTTTTCTAAATACTGCGGTGTAAATTATGCAGTTGGAATTAATTCTGGAACAGATGCTTTGATTCTAGCTATGAAATCACTAAATATAGGTAAAGGTGATGAAGTTATTACTGCTCCAAATTCTTTTCTTTCTACAGCCTCAAGTATTATTGCAATAGGTGGAAAACCTGTTTTTGTTGATGTCAGAGAAGATATGAACATTAATCCGAGGTTGATAAAAGATGCTATTACAGAGAATACAAAGGCAATTATTCCAGTTCATCTAACTGGTAGATCTGCTGATATGAAACCAATTCTAGAAATTGCAAAGGATAATAATTTATATGTTATCGAAGACGCAGCACAAGCAGTAGGTGCAGAGTATCATGGTAAAAAAGTGGGATCATTTGGACACGTAAATTGCTTTAGTCTACATCCTTTGAAAATTCTAAATGCATGTGGAGATGGAGGAGCTGTAACTACTGATAATCAAGAGATTTATACTAAACTTATTCAGTTAAGAAATATAGGTTTGAAAAATCGTGATGAGTCAGAATTATGGGGTTATAATAGTAGACTTGACACCATGCAAGCAGCTATTCTAAATATAAAAATGAAATATCTTGATAATTGGATTAAAAAAAGAAGGGGAAATGCAAAATACTATAATGAAGAACTAGAAAATTATGTGAAAATCCCGGCAGAAAAACCTTTTGAAAAATGTGTATATCAAACATATACAATTCAAGCAGAAAATAGAGATGATCTAAGGCAATATCTAGCAGATAACGGTATTGATACTAAAATTCACTATCCAATTCCAATTCATCTTCAAAAAGCTGCTGAAAAACTTGGCTATAAAAAAGGTTCAATGCCAATGACAGAACATTTAGCAAATTCAATTCTAGCATTACCTTCTCATCAGGATTTAGACCCTGAAGATAGGGAATATGTTGCTGAAAAAATAAAAGAATTCTATGACAAGAAATAAACAAGGATTTTAATTTAATATTTTATAAGGGCGGATAGAGATGAGATACATAATTATTGGATATGGAAATATTGGGAAAAAAAGACACAATATTTTAGGAAAAAAGTGTGTTGCAACAGTAGATCCTTATGTCGATGATGCTGATTATAAAGACTATCAGGATGTTCCTTTGAATCAATTTGATGCAGCTGTTCTTTCTATTCCACCAGATATAAAAATGGATCTAGTTAAGTATCTCTTGTCAAACAAAAAACATGTTCTTGCGGAGAAACCCCTTCGGTTTAGAGATAAAAAAGAACTAGATGAAATACGATCTCTTGCTAAAAAGAACAACGTTATTTGGTATACTTCCTACAATCATCGTTTTGAGCCGCTTATTTTAAAGTTAAAAGAAATTATGGAGAATGATGGTATTGGTGATTTCTATTTTGGTAAATTTACATATGGTTTTGGAACTGCACAAAATAACGTTGGTACATGGCGCGATATAGATCTTGGAGTAATAGAAGAAGTTGGATGTCATTTGATTAATATGGTTCCATATTTGTTTAATAAGTACCCGGAACCTGAAGGATTCAAAATAATTAATGTTAATAATTTTGAAATTAATTCTATTGATAATTGCTGGTTTTCATACCTAGAAAACCATCTAATGTTTCATTGCACCTGGGATGCCTGGAAGAATGTATTTGAAATAGAGTTATTTGGAAGTAAGGGTTCGCTTCACTTGTATGGTTTACGAAAATGGGGAGAAAGCAAGTTGTATCATCGCTTAAGAGTCTTTCCAAGTGGTGTTCCAAAAGAAAAAGTGTTTACTTCTTCTGGCCCTGATGTAACATGGGAAAAAGACGTCGAATTTTTTGAAGGAAGTATATCAAAGGGAAAAACATCATATGATGATGATTTATACATGTTAAACTCAATGAATACACTGTCTCAACAATTAGGTATTTAAAAGAAGGTGAAATCATGAAAAATGAAAACATCGCAGGTTTCATAGGTTTAACACATTTAGGAGCGGTCTCAATTGTTAGCTGGGCGTCGAAATTTGATCAAGTAATAGGTTTTGATACCAATGAAAAACTGGTGAACTTATTTTCATCCGGAAAAGCACCATTTCCGGAACCAGAACTCCAAGAACTTTTAGATAGAAATAAGAAAAACATGACTTTTACAACTGATTTTAGCAAGTTATCAGAATGTTATAGCGTCTTCATTAGTCATGATATTGTAACCGATGAAAAAAATAGGAGTAACTATGATACTTTCTATGCTCTAATCGATGAAGCAATACCACACTTTCCACAGAAGATAATTATTGTTCTGATGAGTCAGGTTTCTGTTGGTACAAGTCGGAAACTTAAAGAGTATATTAAAGAGAAAAGACCTGATTTAAATTTTAATCTTGTATACTTTGTTGATACATTAATCATTGGTAGAGCATTGGATCGTTTTCTAAATCCTGAGAGAATTATGATTGGGACTGAAACAGGGACAGATGAAATATTTGATAAATATCTTATTTTAAAAAGACAGCTGAATTCTTTTAACGCTCCTGTTTTAATTATGAGATACGAAAGTGCCGAGATGACTAAGATTTGTATTAATTTCTATCTCTTCAACTCAGTTATATATGCTAACATTGTCGCTGATCTATGCGAAGCATATCATGCTGATATGAATGAAATAATCCCTGCTTTAAGGCTTGATAAAAGAATTGGCCAATATTCATATATTAGACCAAGTCTAGGCGTAACTGGTGGACATCTTGAAAGAGATATAAGAACTATTGAAAAAATGCAGAGAGAAGCAGGGCTTAAAACCGATTTCATTGAAAGATTAATGGACATAAATGAAGAAAGATACAGATGGGTTGAAGAAAAAGTAAAAAAACATTTATACCCAAAAGTAAAAAATCCAAAAATATGCATCTGGGGACTTGCCTATAAGAAAGACACGGAATCTTTAAAAAATTCTATTGCTCCAAAAATAATCAATGATCTACCAGATAATATTATTTTCAGCGCATATGATCCATTGGTTAAAACATTTGAAGGTACAAAGAAAGTTGAATTACACAAAGATAGATATGATGCTGTTAAAGGTGCTAGCTGTTTGATTGTCCTTACAGATCCTGATGAATTTAAAGAATTAGATGTAAAAAAGATTAAAGAATCCATGGATAATCCGTTAATTCTCGATTGTGTAAATCTTTATTCTGATTATAAAAAAGAGATGAAAGATTTCAATTATATAGCTGTTGGGCGAATGGAGAATACCAATAAATAATATAATTTTGATAACCTTCATATAACTAAAGATAAAGACAAAAGTTGGAGTGGTGCTTTGGAGAGAAAGTCAATTAAACAAGAATTTCGAAATTGTTATGAGCAAGATAGAAACCAAGTGAAAATTCCTTTTTGGATAACTCGCTGGGAAACCTCAAAGGAGATGCAAGATTTTCAAGGTGTTGAAGATCTTGTAAGATGGTTTGAATGGGCAGCTTTCCCAAAACCACATTATTTTTCAGAGGGGGAAATCTCTCCACTTGTTAAAAAATCTCAATCATATCATCAAAAGTTAATTGACCAACTATCCTTAGATATAAATGTGAAAGAATATGAGGTAAACAGTGTCTATAACGCTCAAGATTACCTCTTCCAGAACCTTTATCCTGTTCCAAATAGAATGAAAATACATCGAATTTTAGATTTTGGAGCAGGGTACGGTAGACAAGCCAATTTATGGACTCAACTCAAAAAAGATATTGTATATGTTGGAATGGATGCAATAGAATTACCTTACTGTTTGCAACATCTGTATTATAGTTATCTTGATTTACCACTTCATGAGTATGTTATAGAGAGAGGAAATTTTAAAATAAAAGATAAACCAGGGATTTATCATCTTCCAACTTGGAGATACGATTTGTTACCTGATAATTTTTTTGATTTGATAATCTGTGTACAAGTGTTGCATGAGTTAAATGAAATACTACTTAAAAATATGATAAAGAGTTTTCACAGGGTTCTACGACCAGGTGGCATGTTATACATTCGTGATCATGATTTGGCATATACGCCGGGTAACAGGGTGGATCTGAAAGAATATTTGCCCAAAAATGGATTTGCACTTGAATTTAGACCACACATAGTTGATCGTGAAGAACTACATGGAATCCCCCAAATATGGCGAAAAATAGATAGGAAAACTATTGAAAGCCAAAAACCTGATAAATTAACCTTAAAATCACTATTAAATAAAACAATTGAAACACAACCAAAAATCGGTAAAAGAATAACAGATATTTATTATAAATTCAAATATTTTAAAAAAGAAAACAACAATAATTAAAAAATTCATTTTTTAACATTTTTTAAGATAGACTCATAAAAACTGTCAACTCTATTAATGTGATTATCAATCAACCATTTTTCTCTGAATTTTAAGACATTTTTTTTAAGATCGTTATAATCGTAATTATCTATTAATTTTTTTAAGTTATCAATATCATTATTGCTAACTCCAAAACCAATATTATTTTTCTCAATAATCTGTGTTAAATATTCCAAACGGTCACTAATAATCAAGGGTAAACCTGCCTCAAAGAAATTATATTGACGGTAACTCCTAGCAGCAATCTTCATAGCTTCAGGTGTACAGTGATTCATCAATTCAGTTGGTCTTATTATCGCTCCAAAGTCATACTGGGCAATTTCATTCTGAACTTGATTAAAAGGTACAGCACCGTGTAAATGGAAATATTTTTCCTTTCGATTCATTTCGGCATACTTTTGATAAACATTCCAAACTGTACTATATGGTACAAGATAGATGTGGAAGTGTATCTTTTGTTTAAAAAACCTCTTCAACATATCAGGGATAAAAGTTGATTGCATTCCAGAACCAATATTCACAAGATGATATTCGCCATCCTCCGAGGAGAGCTTTTTGGTCTTATCCTTTACAAAAAAATCTTCATTACAATAATCAAAGTAATTTAACAAAGGACATGTAATTTTGTAATTGTGTTTTTTATAGTAATCAACTTCAAAATCAGGACCCCTATAAATAATGCCATTCACATTTTCAAAACAATATTTATCTTTTTCATATTGCTCCTTTGAAAGATTCTCAATGCCCCACATTATTGGACCATTATGAAGATCCATAACCACAGGTTTATCAGTATTTTTTAGAGTAAAAAAGGTTAATTCATCAGAACTACAACAATTGTATAAATCTGCCTTTATTTTTCGAAAAAGAGTCTGAAATCTTACACGATAACTAAGTTTTTCAAAAAATGGACCAAGAGCATTATCCGTCATCAAAACCTTGAACGTATGTACAATTGGTGAATCGTCACCTGATTGAGCGAAACCAAAATTTTTTAAATCTAAAAGAGGAGGCTGGTAACATATGATTTCATCAAAAACATTTTTAAAGATAGCTAAATTTTTTTTGTCAAAATTACGGCATAAAAGAATTATCTTGAATTTCTTCGTTTTTTTCAAAGCGTATGCTTGATTATACATCCTTGGATATGGATTATGCCTCAAGAACATAATGGTTTTCATTTGCCTCTTTCCGATTGTAAACATGAATTCTTATAATATTTTTTCCAAAATAGTTGCTTTAGACTTAAAATATCAAAAAACATTGAATAAGAGTGCAGTAATTAGTATAAAAATGCAAAGTTCAAATTAGCTAACTTTCGAATCCAAGAATTATATCTACTGCCTTTCGAGTTGCACCATCTTTTGTTCTAGACAAATATTTATTAAAATTATTAACAAAAATTTTACGGTCTTTTTCAGGGTTTGACTTAAACTTCATTATCCATTTTTTAAGTTCAATTGTATCTTTTGCTTGAGGTGAAAAACCAACCATCGCATAATCATCAACTAGATTTTTTAAATTTACATCTTTGTACAAAATTGTAGGTTTTCCAACTGAAAGAGCATCAAGTACTGCAGATCCTCGGCCCATATAAATTACTATATCGGAAATTGAAGATAGACTCATAGCTTGAGATTGATCAATAGTCCATCTTTTTTTATCATATTTATTAAGAAGGCTTTTAAGATGTTTAAGATCTTGTCTTGGATGCGGTTTAACAATCAAAAAAGAATCTGGAAAAGAAATTACAGTATCCACAATTTCATGAAACGTAGCACTTAAGGTCTCTTTTGTAAAACTAGAAGCGGTCGGTCTAACTGTAAACAATAAAAAAATGGTTTTTTTAGAATCGTATACTTTTTTCTTGGAACCATGCCTATCCCAATTATCTAGGATAAATTGAATCCACCAGTCATCATATCTTGGAATTCCAACCGCATGTGTTTTGTTTTTGTATGTTTTGTTTCTTTTGTTTAGTAATTGTGTCATTTCTTTTGTGTTACATAGGATATCGTCTGCAAAACGTGTTGGAGTCTTTTGAGAATCTGATTTTTTTGATATTGGAATATTATAGATGCAGGTTGCATGCGGGAATATTACTTCTCTAGCTCCCATTTTTCGTGCTATATCTACAATACGTTTTCTTGTACCTTTATCTTGAGATTCATCTTTGAGTAAAACATCAGGTTTGATTTTGTTCATCATTTTTTTATTTGGTGGGAATATTCTGAAAAAATATTCAAATATATGGTTTTCTTGAAATATCGTTAATTTTGATCGAATAGTTTTGTTAAATATTCTCATAAATATGTTAAAAATTCTTTTATGAACTGGTTTAAGAAAATCTTTTGTTTCATACCAGTTATCTACACAATTTAAAAGTAGATTCTTTAGGAATGTGTTTTCCTTTAGTATTGCATTTGAGTCTAAATGATTAAACAAAACGGATTGAGTAATTTCAGGATAATTATTTTTTATATATTGACAAATAGGTAAGATCCAGTCTATTTCCCCCCAGGAGGTATCAATCAAAATTAGAATGTTTTTGACATTTCTGTGTTTTTCAGGATCTTTTTCCTTTGAATTGTACAATTTTTTAACACCCAAGGTAATATTAGATTTTGATGATGAATGGGTTCTTATTCAAAAGTGTTTTTGCTTACATTATTTTAGCGAATAATGATTTTATCAAGTACGAGTACTGTACGATATTATAATAACACAAGATTTTTGTATAAGTTACTGTTCACATACTGTAATTAAAGGTGATATTCTGCCAAAAAATGGTTATAATTCCGTAACACTACCAGATGCCTTAGTAAAAGATATAGACAATTTTGTAGATCAGAGTAATAAATTGATTTCAAGCAGAAGTGAAGCGCTAAAATTAGCATGGATAGAGTATAAAGATAAACATATAGAAAATGTATTAGATAAATCTGTAAGAAAAGATACTTCCAAAGTGAAAATTGGCAATAAAGCTGTGGGGGATGGTGAACCTGTTTTTTTCATAGCAGAGATTGGCATTAATCATAATGGAGACATTGAAATAGCGAAAAAACTAATTGATATTGCAGTTGAAACGGGTTGTGATGCTGTTAAATTTCAAAAAAGAACAGTTGATATTGTTTATTCAAAAAAAGAGTTAGAAAGGCCAAGAGAAAACCCATTTGGTACGACTAACGGGGATCTTAAAAGAGGATTAGAATTCGGCGAGAAGGAATTTAGTGTAATTGATAAGTATTGTAAACAAAAAAACATACTTTGGTTTGCATCCTGTTGGGACGAAAAAAGTGTAGATTTTATAGATCAGTTTAACCCACCATGCTATAAAATTGCATCTGCATGTTTGACAGATGATAATTTATTAAAACATACAAAAGCCAAAGGTAAACCAATTATGTTATCAACTGGTCTTAGTACAATTGATGAAATCAAACATGCAGTCGATATTCTAGGAACAAAGGGTCTTATTATTTTACATTGCACATCAACATATCCTTCAGCACTAGATGAATTAAATTTAAAAGTAATACAGAATTTTAAAAAGAGGTTTAATTGTCCAATTGGCTATAGTGGCCATGAAGTTGGTGTAACACCTAGTCTAATGGCGGCTGTAATGGGATCATGTGTAATTGAAAGACATATTACCCTAGATAGGGCTATGTGGGGTAGTGATCAAGCTGCAAGTCTAGAACCTAATGGTATTAGAAGACTTGTAAGGGATATTGGACAAATATCTATTGTCAACAGTGATGGAATAAAAAAAGTTTATGAGAGTGAATTACCGATTAAATCTAAGTTAAGGCGAGTTGGATGAAAAAAAAAATTGAAGAAATAATACAGGCGAATATAGATACAACTACTAAACTATTGAAATCTGATTTGGAAAAAATCGAAGAAACAGTAAGTATTATAACTAAAGCTTTAAAGAATGGAAATAAGCTATTAATTTTTGGAAATGGTGGCAGCGCAGCCGATGCTCAGCATATCGCGGCTGAGTTTATCAACAAATTCAGATTTGATAGAGATCCTTTACCAGCAATTGCATTAACAACAGATTCGTCCATATTAACTTGTATATCAAATGACTCTAGTTTTAGTCATATTTTTGAAAAACAAATAAAGGCTTTAGGAAACAAAGGCGACATCGCCCTAGCAATAACCACCAGTGATTCAATTTTAGAAGAAAATGCTCATTCATCAAATATTGGATTTGCACTTGCTGCATCTAGAGAAAAAGGAATAACAACTATCGGATTTGTTAGTGAGAAAAGTAAAACTATTTTAGATTACCTTGATCATTATATTAAAATTCCTTCATCGGATACGCCTAGAATTCAGGAGGCGCACATCTTAGTTGGTCATATTATTTGTGAACTTGTTGAACAGGAAATATTTCATTAAATATCTAGGTAGAAAAATATGATTAGTAAAAAAATAGCCGAGCCGATATTAATTCATGGGAGTAATTTCAGATTAGAGAGTTTTAATGATAAATATGTTACAGAAGAATATGTGAGTTGGTTAAGAGATAAAGAAATTGCAGAAGTAATCATTAGTGCTAACCCAAATGTTACAATAGAAAATGTTCAAGATTATTGTCAAAAAATGATGGAAAGTAATGACAATTATTTTTTTGCTATTGTTATGAATGCAAATGATAAACATATAGGTAATCTAAGATTGGGGCCTATTGATTATGATCAACGAAGTTGTAGATATGGAATGATGATTGGTAATAAGGATTATCATAACAAAGGAGTTGGATCAGAAGTAGTTAAGTTAGCCTTAGATTTTTGTTTTCAAACTCTAGGCATGCATAAAGTCTTTTTAGATGTTTTAGAGCATAATAAACCTGCGATTAAAATCTATGAAAAGAATGGTTTTGAAACTGAAGGAATACAACGTGACCAATTTTACAAAGATAGTAAATATTACGACGTTAGAATAATGGGTATTATTAATCCAAAGGAGAGAAATACCAAATGAGCCGGCATATAGCAATGATACCAGCGCGGATGGGGAGTGTTGGTTTCAAACATAAAAACAGGAAGTTTTTTGATTGTACTGCAGATTTTCTTGATGATGTTAAATGGTTTGATAGAGTAATTGTTTCAACAGATGACCCAGTTGTAAAAGAATACTCAGAAAAAAGGGGATACGACGTTCACATTCGTCCAGAAGAGTTAGCAGGCCCTGTAGTTTCAATTAAACAAGTTTTTGAAAGTGTAATAGAAGACATGAGCATCGAAAAAGATGATATTCTTTGGTTGTTCTACTTACCAATTCTGTATAAGAGTCATGCTGATTTTGAAGAATCTAAAAAAATAATTGAAAAACCTGATGTGAAAAGTCTTTGTTCTTTTATCAAAGCTGAGACTCATCCATATGTTTGTTGGAATTACGACTCTGATAAAAAAACTTTAACACAGTATATAGAAAACGATTGTTTTAGAAGGCAGGATCAGCCACTGGCATGGGAGCACCACCATTATCTTTATTGTTTCAAAGCAGAGGAGATATCTAAGCTCGATAATGAAATGATAAATAGCAAAACATATCCTGTTTTTTTAGACGAGGAAACGGCTGAGAATTTGCTTGAGATGGATGCACCTTCAGATTATGAAAAATGGAAAAAGAAATTTGGAGAAAAAGGAGTGATTAAAAAATGAGCGTAACAGTAAATATTAAAAAACCTGTTATTAAAAAATCAGATGAAATATACGCACGAGCAGAAAAAATAATACCTTCAGGAACACAAACTTTTAGTAAAGGTACAAATCAGTTTGTAAGAGGATTTGCGCCCAAATATATTGCAAAAGGTAAAGGATGTTATACATGGGATGTTGATGGGAACAAATATCTAGATATGATAATGGCATGTCATGCAAAAATTCTTGGTTATGCAGATCCAGATGTAAATCAAGCTGTAAAGGACCAACTTGACATAGGAACCACATACAGTCTCCCACATGAATTAGAAGTAGATGTTACAGAGAAATTAATAGATGCAATACCCTGCGCAGAAGCTGCTCGTTTTGGAAAAAACGGAGCAGATGCAACATCTATTTGTGTCAGAGTTGCAAGAGCCAATACTAATCGTGACCATATCGCATACTGTGGCTACCATGGCTGGCATGACTGGTATATTGCAAATACAGACCTAAATTCAGGCATACCATATTTCAACCAGGAACTGGCACATTCTTTTGCATATAATCAGATAGAAACACTTGAGAACATATTCAATGAATATCCAGATGATATAGCAGTAGTAATAATGGAAGCACTTACAATACTTGAGCCAAAAGACAACTTCCTCCACAAAGTCAAAAAACTAACACATGACCATGGAGCGCTTCTAGCATTTGATGAGGTTATGACAGGGTTTAGATTCTCATTTGGAGGAGCACAAGAGCTAACTGGTGTAACACCAGATATTGCAGCCTTTGCAAAAGCAATCTCAAATGGCATACCGCTTTCTGCAATAGTCGGTAAAAAAGATTATATGTTCTGCCTTGACAAAACATTTTTCTCATTTACATATGGCGGGGACTGTGTAGGACTTGCCGCAGCAAATGCATGCATTCCAAAGCTTAAGAGAGAAAAGGTATCAGAACACCTTCACAAAGTCGGAAAAGTATTAAAAGATGGATACAACAAACTTGCAGAGCAACACGGTCTTGCAGATTACACCAATTGTATGGGATATCCCTGCAGAACAGTTATATCATTTGACGGGCAGGGAACATATGATTCCCTTGAAATGAAATCATTCTTCCAACAAGAGATGATAAGACGAGGAGTTCTCTGGGCTGCATATCATGCACTAACCTGGTCACATAAACTGGAAGATATCGAATACACACTAGCCTGCTATGACGAAGCACTTGCAGAATTCAAGAAAATTGTTGATAAAGGTGACAAAATCAAATATCACCTAGAAGGCCCACCAGTAGAACCAGTCTTCAGAAAAGTTGCAGATTTTATGTCATATACAATGAAAGATAAAAAGGTAAATTAGCCAATGAAGAAAATAGGAATCGTACAGGGGAGATTATCACCACCGGTAGATAATCAAATACAAGCGTTTCCAATATATACATGGAAAGATGAGTTTCCAATATATGAACAACTTGGGCTTTCCTGTATCGATTGGTTATTCAAATATGAAACAGTTGCAGGTAACCCCTTAAGCTCTGATTCTGGGATTGAACAGATTAAAGAACTATGTCACAAGCACAATGTCAAGATAAACGCAGTTTTATCTGATTATTTCATGGTTAAAAAACTGTTTGGCGAAGAAGCAGATGAATCGATTAAAACCCTGTATTTTTTAATTGACCAATGTAACAAATGTGGCATACCAAACATTGTTCTTCCTTTTGTGGATAATGCTGCTATAAAAGCAGAAGAGGATAAAAAACAAATAGTCGAAAATCTAACAGAACATATACGATATGCTAACAAGAAAAATATCAATATCATAATAGAAGGGAGTTTGGAACCTGTTGTGTTTAGAGATTTTATAATATCTTTCAAACCTCTTAATATGAAAATTAACTATGACATGGGTAACAGCACTGGTCTTGGTTATAATCCTAGAGAAGAAATAAGATTATTAGGAGAGTTTTTCGGAAGTGTTCATATCAAAGATAAAATAAAAAGTGGCGGAACTGTACCACTAGGTACTGGTAATGTAGATTTCGAAACAGTTTTTAATGAGCTTAAAAATATTGATTATTCTGGAAATTTTGTTTTAGAAACAGCACGCCAGGATTTAGAAGAGACTAAATTTATAAATGATAGAGTAGAAACAATAAAAAATTATATTAATTTCGTAAAACCATATCTAGAGGGATTTGAATGAGATTTAGTTTAAAAAATCAGATAGTTGTAATAACAGGTGGCGGTGGTTTCCTAGGTGGTAAGCATGCCGAAGCAATAGCAGAAATAGAAGGCATTCCGATCCTGATAGACATTGATGAAGAAAGTGCGAAGGCTAAAGCAAAATCAATTGAGGAAGAATATGGCAGTGCAGCATTAGGTTACAAAGTAGATATTACATCTACCGAAGAAATTGAAACGCTTGCAGATGATCTTTTAAAAAGATTTGATAAAATTGATGTATTAATCAATAATGCAGCCATGAATCCTCAGATGGATTATAAAACAGAGAAAGAAGAAACACGTTTAGAAAACTTCTCTCTTGAACGCTGGAATGATGAAGTTTCTGTTGGACTCACGGGTGCTTTTATTTGTAGTAAAATTATTGGTCCACATATGGCAAAAAGAGGTAAAGGTGTAATTTTGAATATTGCCTCTGACCTTGGACTTATAGCTCCAGATCAAAGAATATATCGGAAAAAAAACCTTTCAGACGACAAGCAGCCTGTTAAACCTGTTACTTACACTGTGGTAAAACATGGTCTTATAGGTTTAACACGTTACTTAGCAACTTATTGGTGTGATAAAGGAGTTCGTGTCAATGCTTTATGTCCAGGCGGAATATACAATAATCAACCTGAAGATTTCGTAGAAAAGCTTACGAATCTTATACCTCTCGGGAGAATGGCCAATCCCGACGATTACAAGGGAGCCATTCAGTTTATGTGTAGTGATGCCTCTATTTATATGACTGGTTCAATTGTTGTAATAGATGGCGGACGTACCTGCTGGTAAAAAGGATTAATTTTTATAGTTAAACATATAAAGACAAGATATTTTCCTATATCTCTATGTATTCTAAGATAAAACTACTAGCATTAGATTTTGATGGGGTTATGACTGATAACAAGGTTATTGTGGATGAAAACGGTAAGGAATCAGTTGTTTGCAATAGAAGCGATGGAATGGGTATAGAGAAAATAAAAAAGAGAGATATAGAAGTAATTGTTATTTCCAAAGAACAAAATAATGTTGTAAGAGCACGTTGTGATAAACTAAGGATTCCATGTGTTCATGGTATAGATGACAAGTTATCAATTTTAAAAAAAGAAATAGAAAAAAGAAATCTAACTCCCGAAGAAGTTTGTTTTGTCGGAAATGATGTTAACGATATTGAATGCATTAAATATGTTGGGATGGGTGTCGCTGTAAACAATGCTTATCCCGAGGTTAAAAAAATAGCAAAAATGGTTACAGAAAAAACCGGTGGTGAAGGAGCAGTAAGGGAAGTAATTGACAAAATATTATCCTAGTTTTCCAGCTTTACTTTTCTTCTTTGTTTTTTAACTCAGATTTTACATAGCCCATCATTTTTTTAGGATGAAAAAGGTCTATGAAAAAATGAAAATCATCTTTTTTAAACTCCCTTAACGCAAATAATACTGCCATATAAATTGCCAGTCCAACTAGTGAAAAACTGATTAAATGATACCAGCGGAATAATACAATAAATGACTTAAGATAATATAGAGTTCCTCCCATAACTATGCCCGCTATGATATGTCTTATAGTATGGCTTTGTAGGATTTTGATTCCTGTAAATCTTTTTGCTGCAAGTCTTGTACCGAAGAAATATATCAAAGCTGAAATAGCTGTTGCGGTTGCAGCTCCTGTTGGTCCATTAATGGATATCACATATGAGCTGATTCTAATATTTGAAAGTAAACCATTTTCTGGAATAATCAAATAATTTAAAATTATGTTTGTACCACATAACATTACTCCAATTAATGCTTGTATCTTTGGTTTGTTTATACCAAGAACAAGATTTGCATAAGGAAGAGATATTCCATAAATAAAAACCCATATTAACAAGGTCATCAAAACGGGTGCTGCTGGTAAAAAAGCAGTATCTAGAACTATTTCGATAATTCGCGAGGCAAATAAAAGGACTACAACTATCGGAGGAATCAAAACCATCGAAATGTATCTTTCTGCTAAACGAACCGCTTTTTTAATTTCCCCGAAATTATTAGAAGCATGATACTTTGAAATTGTTGGAAAGAGAACAGTGCCAACAGCCATCGCCAAAATTGTTATAAGACCGGTTATACGTTGAACTGTGAAATAATAACCAACCTCTACAGATGTCCAAAAAAATCCTATCATAACTTTATCAATATTTGTAGAAATAATAGCAATAACTGATGAAAATGCGACAGGAACGGCAAAGGAAAAATAGCTCTTAAATAAAATCCAATTAGGTTTTTTCAAAGGGTACTTTCTAAAAAGCCAAAATCCTACAAAAAATGTTGCCATCATGCCAAAGACATAGGTCATTGCCAAAGAACCAACTGCATGATCTGCAATGAATTTTTGGAGCGGTTGAATAAATTCCGGCCAATCAAACGCAGGGGTAACACTATAAAATTTACCTGCGACAAAAAATCCAGTAACCCCTGCCAAGGCTACAATGATTAAAAGAGGGGTTTTAACGATGGTTTCTAACATTTCCGCGATTTGTTTCTTTGCAATTTCTCGCCTACCAACAAAAGTATTAATCGGTATAGATTTTAATAACGAAAAAATGGTGTAAATAAGCATGATGAAGAAAACAGATTCTGTTGTTGCATCTGTAAAACCTTCGTTAAAGATATATTTCGAAATAAAATAAGTACCAATAAGAAGTATTAACATCAAACTCGTAAGAAATATTTTAATTACTACAAATGTACCGATACAAGTACCTAAATCTTGTCCTTCTGATACCCTTTTGATATGTGCTTGAGAAAAACCTAGATCAGTTACAGCATTAAACAAAGCAATAAATGATAATGCAAATCCAATAATACCAAGAGCGGCTGGTGCAGCTTGTCCCCATAGCTTTGCCAGTACAAAAAATCCAATAATGGCTAGAGTTTTGATAATAAAATTTGTTGACACAATCAGAAAAGATTTCCTGGCAATCATGATAGGATGGTTAACAAAAAAGACGTATATAAATGATTAACAAATTAAAAATTATAATATCTTACTTTTAGGCATTATTTCACCGTTGACGACTGCTCCTGGTCCAATAAAACAATTATCTCCAAGGATGGCTCCTACATTTATCATTGAATTTATGCCGGTTTGAACATTGTCTCCAGTAATAATGCCAAGTTTTCTTCTCCTTGTATTAATCTTATTTCCATTTTGAATAACCCAAATATTTTTCTTATCGAGACGTAAGTTTGCTACTTTTGAACCAGCTCCAAGGTTGCAATTTTGACCTATGATTGAATCTCCAACATAGTTCTGATGTGGAATATTACTGTTATCCAAAATAATTGAATTTTTCACTTCACAAGCATTTCCAATATGACAGTTGTTTCCAATTGATGTGTAAGGTCTTATGTAACAGTTTGGACCTATTTTGCAGTTATCTCCAATTACAACTGGTCCTTCTAAGTAACTCCCGCTCTTTATTGTGGTATTTTTTCCAACAATAACTTTTCCTTTAATTGTAATATTTTTTTCAACAGTTTGTTCTGTCTTGTTGTCTATTTTCTTTAAAATTTCTTCATTTGCATCAAGTAAATGCCAGGGGTAAACAACGTCTCTCCATTCTTTGAGAAAAATTCCTTCAAACGCTCCATCTTCAGCCATCATATTTATTGAATCAGTTATTTCATATTCCCCTCTAAGAGATTTTTTAGTTTTTTTGATATAATTAAAGATTTTTTTATTGAAATGATATATACCTGCATTAATATCATTTGAGAAAGGGTCTTGCATTTTTTCAAAGATTTTAACAATTTTGTTTCCTTTTATTTTAACGATTCCGTATTCTTCCGCATTTTGAATTTTATAGAGCCCCATGCTATTTTCTTTTTCTACAATTTTTTTTATATCTTGTTTACCAAAAATTGTATCTCCAGATAGCACTAGAAAATTATCAACAAATTTTTCAGCTGTCCCAATTGCATGTGCAGTTCCTAAAGGTTCTCCTTGGCTAATATATTCGATTTTAACATTCCAATTTTTCCCATTTTTAAAATAATTTCTCACCATTTCGCTTTTGTAGCTAACAATAAAAATGAACTCTTTTATTCCCGCATCAATTGCATTTATTAAATTCCATTCTAAAATTGGCTTGTTTGCAATTGGAATCATAACTTTTGGGCGAGTGAAAGTTAGCGGATGCATCCGTTTTCCTTCACCAGCTGCAAGGATTACACATTTCATTTTTTCATTTTCTCCTATTCAACGGTGACTGATTTTGCAAGATTACGAGGTTTGTCAATTGAACATTCCCTTAAGTTTGCGACATGATAAGCAAGAAGTTGTAAAATAACAGTTATTGGAACACATGAAAGGAGACCTGAATTTGATGGAAATGGTAAAACAAAATCAGCATGTTTATCTATTTCAGTATCACTATCCTCAGCAATAGCAATTACCTGAGGGCCTCTTGCTTTTACTTCGCCAATATTTGCTATCATTTTAGCATAAGTAGAATCTTTTGTAACTATCACTACAACAGGAGTAGTTTTTGTAAGTAAAGCAAAAGGACCATGTTTCAGTTCACCAGCCGCAAAACCTTCAGCATGAATATATGATATTTCCTTAAGTTTAAGAGCTCCTTCCAATGATAGAGGGTAGTTTAAACCTCGTCCAATGAAAAAAACTGAATTTGCATTCTTTAATTTGGATGCTATTCCAGATATTTTTTTACTTTGATTCAATATCTGTCTAACATTTCTTGGTAGCTCTTTAAGTTGGAGAATATATTTGTACAATTCATCTGCTCCAATCTTGTTTTTTATTATTGAAATTTTTAATGCTAACAAGAAAAGAACGAGAATTTGAGATGTGAATGTTTTTGTTGCAGCAACACCAATTTCGGGACCAGATTGAGTTAGAATATATGCATCTGAAATCCTTGTTGCAGTGCTTCCAACAACATTTGTTACAACAAGAGTTTTACATCCTGAGTTTTTAGCTTCTTTGAGTGCAGCAAGTGTGTCTAAAGTTTCACCTGATTGAGTAACAGCTATTACAAGGGAGGACTCATTTCTTGTACCAAAATAGCGATATTCAGAGGAAAGCTCAACGTTAACAGGGATTCCTGTTAATTTTTCTACTAAATATTTACCTATAAGACCAGCGTAGTAAGAAGTTCCACATGCAATAATATTAATTGAATTTATTCCATTTTTTAGAAGATTTTCGACTTTTTCGTTAAATTCTATTGTTCTATAGATTTCTGAAATTCGTCCTCTTATTACATGATGAACTGTTTCAGGCTGATCATAAATCTCTTTAAGCATAAAATGTGGAAAACCAGATTTTTCTGCGTCTTTTAAATCCCATTTAATTAAATTTTCCTTTCTTTCAATTGGTATGTTTTTTTCATCAAATATTCTTATTTCTTTATTTGAAATAATACAAAGCTCTCCATCATTAAGGTAAACCACTCTATTTGTATATTTTAAAAAAGCAGTGACGTCAGACGCTAAATAGTTTTCATTATCTCCTACACCTATTACAAGTGGGCTATCTTTTCTTGCGCCAACAATTTTGTCAGGCTCATCAGTACAAGTTACAACAATTGCATAGTATCCTTCAACTTTTTTTAATGCAGAAAATACCGCTTTTTCTAAATTTCCCGTATAATTATCTTCTATTAATTGAGCAATAACTTCTGTGTCGGTTTGTGATAAAAATTTATATCCCTTCTTTTTTAAATTGTCTCTTAATTTTGTGAAGTTTTCGATGATTCCGTTGTGGACAACTGCAATTTTTTTATTTGATGAAAGATGAGGATGAGCGTTTTCTTTTGTAACTCCTCCGTGAGTTGCCCAACGGGTATGTCCTATCCCAATTGTTCCTTTAAAATCTGGGAGATTTTTTTTAATTTCATCTATTTCTCCAATATCTTTAAAGAGCTGTTGTTTTTTATCAATAATAGCAATTCCTGCCGAATCATAACCTCTATATTCTAACCTTTTTAGACTATCGACTAAGATTTCTTTTGCATCTCTAAATCCTATGTATCCTATTATTCCGCACAAATTACATCACTTTACTTGAACTTCCTACTTTTTTACTTAATCTATTCATAGGTTCTATTTTGCATTTTCTACCAATAATTACTCCAGGGTCAACAACAACGTTAGATCCAATTGTGCAATCTTCGCCAATCATTGCACCAATATTTTTTAACTTCTTATACTCGCCTTCAATTTCAAGTGTGTTACTACCAGATATGCTTGAAAAATTGTTATCAATAATAGTACCTTTTGCAATAATTGAATTTTTTATAGAAGAGTTTGAACCAATATGTGTATCATTCATGATCACACTATTCCTAATCTCAGAAAAAGGATTAATGACAGAATTATCCCCAATTGTTGTTGATGGAAAAATACAAGCATTTGGTCCAATTTCACAACCTTCCCCAATTACAACAGGCCCAACAATATAACACCCAGAATAAATAGTTGTGTCTTTACCAATTGAAACGTCGCCTTTTATTGTAACGCCTTTTTCGATAACGCCTCCTTTTGAAGAAGGAGCACTATTAATTAACGACTCATTAACTTTAATTAAATCCCAAGGATATACAATATCCATCCATTCATTTGCAATAATTGTATCAATTATTTCTCCCTGATCTACGATTGATTGAATAACTGAAGAAAGATCATAAACACCATCAGAGGCTAATCCTTCAATTTGTTCAAAAATTGTTTTTGGAAGTTTATAGATCCCGGTTGATATAAACTTACCAATTTCTTCTTTTGGTTTTTCAACTATTTCTTTAAGTTTATTTTTTTCAATAATAACAACACCATATTTAGATGGCTGAGGATTTTCTTTGATTAATATTGAATATTTTGAGTTATCCTTAATTAAATTTGAAATACTTTTTTGATCAATTATATTGTCCCCTGATAAAACAATGAATGATTCTTTTATCTGTTTTTTAGATTGTAGTAAAGCATGAGCAGTGCCTAATTGTTTATCTTGTTCAACGTATGTTATTTTGACTCCTTTATAGTTTTTGAAGTATTCCATTATAACTTCTTTTTTGTAACCAACAACAATTATAATTTCAGAAATCCCACTTTTTTTTACAGAATCAACTACATATTCAAGTATTGGCTTGTTTGCAACAAGTAACATTACCTTTGGTAAAGTCTCTGTAAAAGGTCTTAATCTTTTTCCTTCGCCTGCGGCTAATATTACAGCTTTCATTCAAATCGCCTTTAGGTGTAAGCTTAATTCGCATATTTTACATTTACTAACATAATTTTGAATTAATGCCATAAAATATAAAATGATTCTTTTTCTTATACATAAAAATCTTGAGGTAATAATATTGGCTAAGAAATACGTTATATTCAAAGATGATGACATAGGAAAAGATTTTGAAGGATTTAAAAAATGGATAGATGTTGTGTTGGAAAACAAAGCAAAAGCAGCCATTGGTGTCATTGGAAGGTATTTGAAAAATCAAGAATTAAGGAAATATCTAAATTCACTTGATGAAAAGCAAATAGAAATATTTTGCCATGGATATTACCATAGTCATCTTCCATATATCTATAATAAACTTCTTAGAAGAAAGACTCTTTCAAAAACAGAATTTAATAAAGATTTTGGAAAACAAAACCTATCTCTTAAAAAATATAGACTTCTAGAAAGTAAATATTTGAAAATAAAATCAATTGCTTTAGGCCCACAAGGAAATATTTGGAATGAATTTATAATAGACGCAGCTTTAAAAAACGATTTTAAATTAATGTTTTCTTGGGATAAAGCAAAACATAAATTGTTGACCATTCCATTAACTGACAATTTTAAACAAAATTCATTAGATGAATTTATCAGTGCCTATAAGAAAAACAAAGAAAATTCTATTTACACTTTGCAGTTTCATCATGCAAATCTATCTGAAACGCAATTCGATCTTATGGCAGAGGTTATTGATTTTTTAAAAAATGATGAAGATAGAGTTTTTGTAACACCATTTGAACTTTTGAAAATAAGTAAAAGTGATAAAACTATTTTTGATTTAATGGCTCCTGAAAATGTGAGATAAATAAAATTCCTTTCTTTACATTATTTTTAACATTAATTGATAAATAAAATTGAATACTTGCAGCTTTCCGCCATTTTTCTTTTAATGTTTTTTACAGGAAGACCCAATATACCTTTTTTCTTTTGTCCTCTGCCTACTATTACAAGATTTGGATTAATGCTTTCTGCAGCTTTAGTTGTTTCTTTTTGCAAGCTACCTTTTATTAATTTTATGTTTACTCCTTTGTTTTTCATTTCCTCAACAAAGTTTTGTCCTTTAAAAATCAAGTCTCTTTCTGATTTTTTATCAGATCTTATACAATTTTCATCTACTTGCACGCAATCTTCAACATCTACAACATATAGCATGTGCAAATCCCAGCCGAGAGTTTCTGAAAGTTTTAAACTTATTTCTGGAACTTTTTTGTTGGGAGCCAGATTAGAACAAACTGCAAGAATTGATTTACCTTTGCTTTCAGCTTCTACCCAAACAGGTATATTTATATCATCTAAAAGACGATAATTAAGGATACATCCTTTTTCAAAACCCATCAATATTAAATCGTAATTGTATTTATCGATTTCACTTTTTACAATGATACTAAATTCCCCTTCAACTATTTTTTCTTCAAAAGAAATATTTTTGTTTTTAAAGAAGTACTTTGCATCATCAAAAATAATGTTGTATGCTGCAAGTTTTTGTTTTCTAACTATCTCATTTTTTGTTTCTGCTATTTCATAAAGAGTTCGGTAGGAATTAGAACGTCTGTCTGTTTGATTTAATGTTTTTTCTTCTATTATGTAAATGAGGTTTATGGTACTTTTATATTTTTCAGCAAGGAAAACTCCTCTTTGCAGAACTTGCTTGTTGTAAAACTCTGAAGAAATTGGTATTATTACATTTTTAAACATATTCCCCGCCTTATTCCTTAGATATTATGTAATCCCAATACTCCAATCCAATATCCTACTGCAACCAGAAATACAATTACTATACAAATAATATTTGCTAAAACACCAGCCTTAAATAAATCCTTTGTTGAAAAATAACCTGATGAATACGTTATTGCATTACCTGGAGTTGCTATAACAAGCATAAACGCAAGTCCACCGCTTAAAGCGATAATCATTGATGAAAGTAAAGGACTTATTCCTATTGCTGGTGCCAATGCTATACCAATTGGCAATAAAATTGCAACAGCTCCAATATTTGACATAACCTCTGTCAGCAATATAGTTATAATTATCATTACAAGAATCACTAAATAAAGATTAGAGCCTGCTAAACTGAATATTTGATCAGCTATCCATTGTCCAGCTCCGGTTTTTTGAATGCCAATTCCTAAAGTAATTGCTCCTCCATAAAGTAAAATAATACCCCAAGGGACTCGCTTTTCTACATCTTTCCAAGTAATAACGCCTGTTAAAAACAATAGGATACTTCCAAGTATTGAAATGACTGCAAGTCCAAAATATTGATATGATGAGAAGAAAATCCAAAGTAAGATTGTTATTATCAGTATAATTAAAACTAGGAATTCGTTTTTCTTCATTTTTCCTGTGATACTGACTTGATTTTTAATTTCTTTTCTTGCTGCAGAAATGTCCTTTATTTCAATTGGAAAAGAAAACTGTAGGACAAGCCAGACTAAAGGTAATGCAATGATTACAACAGGCATAGAATACTTCATCCAATCAAAAAAAGTTACATCTATTCCAATATCTGAGAGAATGCCAATGGTTAGAGGATTACGAGCCCCACCTATTAGAGTTCCTAAACTACCAATTGAACACCCAAATGCAACGCTTAACATACTAATCTTTCCAAAATTACTCTGTTTTGGGACTATTTTCATGGCAATTAGAATTGATACGACAATTGGTAAAAAAAGTGCAGCGACACCGTGCTCGGGCATAACAAATGATAAAAATGCACAAGATGTCATGATTCCAAATGTAAAGAAACGTGGGCTTTTCTCGAATTTGCTTAAAAACTTTAAAGCAATACGTCGGTGGAGGCCATGTTTTTCGATTGCACCAGCAAGAATAAATGCACCTATTAAGAAAAATACTGCCTGATTTCCAAATGAAGAAAAGACATCATTTGGAGGTATAACATGTAACAAGGGCTGAATTATCATTATTAAAAGACCAGTTACAGCTAGTGGTATTGCTTCAGTTATCCACAAAATTGCAGCCATAATTAAAATTCCTATCATAACTTGGCCATCATGAGTTAAACCGCTTGGATTTGGGGAAAAATAAAATATTGCTACAATTAAAAAGGCTAGTAAAATAAAAAAAATGTCTTTATGACTCTGGATTTTAAGTTTACTTTTAAAATAATTATTATCGTCTTTCATGTTCTTCTATTTCGGTATAATCGATTATCTATTGCTTCCATCATTTTATCAAAGATTTCCCTAGATATACCCAAGAAATCCACTATTTTACTAATATTTCCCTTTGGATTTAATAGTATATCATTATAGCTGACCAATAAAACATCAATATCTTCTCTTTCAATGATGTGGTTTTTTACCAGTTCATTTAATTTAACAAAGGTTTCACGGGTTTCTTCGCGATTATCGTCTTTTTTCCCAATCATTTTTTCCATTGAATCAAGTATTTCTTCAATGTTTCTCTCGGAGTAAATGATTTTATATTTCCCAGGAGGAAGATATCGAAGACCATAAGCTGTAATCTTAATGAATTTTCCTTTGTATTTCTCCATTGGAAAGGATCCATCAATGAGTTTATTTATTATCTTCCCACCTTCAAGCTCATAATAACCTTTCGGGTTGTTTTGGTCAGGCAGCCGTGAACCATTAAAAGAAGTTGGGATATCACCAGCACTTAAAATTTGCATCATCATGGATGTTCCAGAACGCTCTAAACCTGATATAATGTAGTTTATATCTTCATCTAATTTCATCTCACTCACTCTACCCTTTTATGAGACCTAGTTCTTTTAATTTTTTCATAACTTTTTCTGCACTTTCTTCTACAGTTTCTTTATCAGTGTCAACTATTAGTTCTGGATTTTCTGGTTCTTCATAAGGAGCATTAATTCCTGTGAAATCTTTTATTATTCCTTCCCTTGCTTTTTTATATAAACCTTTAGGATCTCGCTTTTCACATGTTTCAAGAGAGGCTCTACAAAATATTTCGACAAATCTTCCATCTCCAACCAGTTCTCTGCAGAAATTTCTATATTTTCTGTACGGAGAAATAAAAGCAGTTATAGCAATCACGCCAGCATCTGCAAAAAGATTGGCAACTTCAGATATTCTTCTAATATTTTCGTTCCTATCCTCAGGCGAAAAACCAAGATTTTTATTAAGTCCCTGGCGAATATTATCTCCATCGAGCACATACGTAAGTTTTCCTATAGAATGTAAGTTGTATGCAACTTCATTTGCAACTGTTGATTTTCCGCTACCAGATAGCCCTGTAAACCATAGGACTGCTCCCTTCTGTTTTAAAAGCACTTCTCTTTCTTCTTTTGTTACTTTATGTTCATGCCATGTTACATTTGTTGCTTTTTTTTCTACCATTTTTTATCACCTTCTAATTTCACATTTTTAAAAATTCTAAAATTTCTTGGACAAAAGAATCAGTTTGTCCTTTTGGTACAATTGCTCCAAAAACTTCTTTTTTTCCTCCACATTTAAAACCAAGAGATTTTCCCTTCACTATCAAAGGTTCTGCATTTTTCTTACTTCTCACATAAATTTGATCTCTATCACCAAAAAAACCTGTATTGATAACAACAGTATTTTTCTCAGAAGTCCATGCAACTTTTCTTGTTAATGTAGAGATTATATTGTATGATGTGTTAATTTTTTTAAGAATTATCCCATCTATTTCGTTATCGGGCATATTTAGTTGTTTTTCAAGCTCTTGATTTAATTTATTGAAGTTATCATTCCATTTCTGATTATTCAATATATAATCAGCTGTTCCATTTTCAATTAAAAGACGTGGAGCTTCCTCAACCGCTTCCTTATCTCCTAATTTATAGTTTGAATCCAAAAGATAAGCCATTTTTAACAAATCATCAAAATTTAGACCGTTTTCATTGCAAAAATCTGTGATAATTCTGTAAAATTCCTGATTGTTTTTTATTTTCTGTTCATGATCTCCGATGATTCCAAGCAATCCATATAAATTTATTTTGTTACCTAGAAAATCATTTACTATCCAACTTGCAGAAGGATATTTGTCAGGGTTCCCGCCCTTTATTACAGGGTTATTATGAAATACTTGTTCCACAACTTTACCCAAATGATGGTCAAAAATCATTACTTGTGCATTTTTTGCAAGTCTTAAGATGTTGTCTTCAGGAAGAGACATGTCTGCAACTATTACAAAATCATATTTTGAATAATTTTCAAGTTCTTCTTCGGTGAGATAGTAGTTGCCAAGCTGGGGTGTTTTGTTAGTGATGTCTTTATCTGAAAGTTGTTCCAGTAAAAGGCGAGCGGAACATATGCCATCAGTATCCCAATGATGAATCAATAGGCCTTTCCCTTTTAATTTTTCAAACATGTTAATCTTTCCTTTTTATTCAACAAATGGATTTTTAAATTTAAGAATCATTTCTGCTACTTCTTTTCTCATCATGTCTTCAGGGGGAATTTCTCCGTTTCTTAGCAATTCTCTTATTTTTTTACCACTGAAATTGATATGATCTTTTGGGTCATGAGGACAAATCTTATCATTTACAACACTACCGCATTTTGTACATCTTGAAAAAGATCTGAAGAAAACTGGAATAATATGTAAATCTGGAAATTCTGAGAAAATATCATGTGCATCATAAGGGCCATAATAATTTCCAACTCCTGCATGATCTCTACCTACAATGAAGTGGGTGCAGCCGAAATTTTTCCGCATTATAGCATGATGTATTGCCTCTCTTGGTCCAGCATATTTCATAGAAGTTCTTAAAATGGACATTACTGCACGATCTTTGAGATAATAGTGTTTCATCAGTGCTTCATATGACGATAGTATCACATCATCTCTGAAATCTCCACTTTTTTTCTTTCCAATGATTGGATTAATAAATAGACCATCGACAAAAGTTAGAGCTGTTTTTTGAACATATTCATGGCCTATATGGGGTGGATTACGCGTTTGAAAAGCAACAATTTCTCTCCATCCTTTTTCTTTGAATAAAATACGTGTTTCTTTTGGTGTAAGATTATATTGATCATATTCCCTTGTTTTACTTGCAATAAGTGAAATTTTTCCACCAATTAGATTTTGTTTCATATTGTATACATTAGCAACCCCCGGGTGATTTGTATCTTGTGTTCGATAGATTGCTTGTGCTAATGTTTTTTTATCATATGTATAAATTTCATCAACATTTAATAATGCACGTACACCATTTTCTTTATTTGTAAGAATAACAGAATCTCCTGCTTTTATTCCATTTAAGTCGTTTTTATCAAAATCCAACAGTATGGGAATTGCCCATGGTGTATCATCAGCTAATCTTTTTTCTGCAACTACATTTTCAAGATCGTTGTTACATAAAAATCCTTCTAATGGTGAAAATACTCCGTGGGCAATGTTTAGAATATCTTCTGAAAGGTTTGTATTTATTTCAAGTTTTGAAAGACCGTTAGTGCCTAATGACTCTTTTTTAACACGCCTATTTATTAATTTTCCACCGTGTGGTTTTGGCATTATTTTCACCTCAGTCAATATAGCCTAGTGCTCGAAGTCTATCTTTAACTCTTTTTTCGTCTTCTTTTGTAAAAACCTCGTCCTCTTCTTCGTCCATACCTGATATAACCTCTCTAAGCACATAGGTTACATATGAAGAGAGAGATGTGAATCCTGTTCCTTTTATTCTTTTTTTAATTTTTTCTGCTAGAGGGGTTGGTATTGATACTGTTGTAAATTTTTTATCTTCTTTATCTTCTTTCATAGTTTATACCTCATCATATATAATTATATTTCATTATATATCACTATATTTAGTTATATATCATTGTGATATAAATACTTTACGAATTTTGAGGCTTTGCACATAAGATTTAGATACTGTTATGTTTTAAACCTATACAAGCAAATAAAAAAAAGAGAATGAATTTGGCTACTGTAAACCTAGAATGTATCTAAACACTGGAAAGGCATTGGGGAATTTTTCTAATATTATTTGTACAAAGTTGAATTGTGGAGCATTAATTTGACGAGGGGAGCCATAGCTTACAGTAAAAGACCATTCATCATTCATTTGGTCTTCTCCATTAGTATCTATTGCCCTAATCCTCAAAAAATACTTATTTCCCTTTTTCAAATCTCCATAATCTTGAGGAAGATTTTCATATGCTATTTGTGTTTGACTTCCATGATAGAGGGCAATTGTTACAATAAGCTCACCATTTACGTACAGATCCCTTATATCATATAATATATGCTCTAAAGTTTGTTCCATGAACCAGATCTCGTACATTACACGGTCACCGCTGTTTGTATCTCTCTCCCCCCCTGCCCATGTTAGATCAATAGCTTCTGGGCTGGAGTCTACTTTATTAGATAAGAAAGTTTTATAAACTTATATTCTAACTATTATTAAATAGAAGGATTAAAAAATATGAAAAAAACCATTATTAAGAAAAAAGGATTGATTTTGATAATTGGAGTGATTTTCGTTTTGGTATCTATTCAACAGATGGGTATATTCTATACGGAGTCAGTATCTTCTATATCTACAATTGCAACAATTAATGATACCTCATCTCCAATTGTTGGTAGTTTTTCCGATTCTCACTTTTCATCAGTTAATCCTATCTATGGTGAACGTCCTTTATTATTAATTCTAATTGAATTTAGAGATCAACCTCATTCCCCTGATCATGACATCGAGCATTATAATGAATTGTTATGGGGTGAAGAAAATAATTTACAGGATTACTTTAATGAAGTTTCATATGGAAAATTTACATATGTAAAAGCAGGAATTTTAGGATGGTATAAGTCAACTTGTAGTATTAACTTATATAGACTCAATTTTCATTATTATACAAATATTATAGCAAGACAAGGTTTTAAAAAAGCTGCTCAGGATCAGAGTTTTAATTTTGTTCAATATGATAAAAATGGTGATCAAATAATAACACCTGATGAGCTTTCTATTTTTGTAGTTGTCACTAATTCAAATAAAAAATTAACTTATGCGTATACCAAAAGGATTGACAATAAATTAAAGATGTTTGATCAAGTAAAAACATGGGATGGTGTTTTTTTAAAATTAAGATATTGTGGAGTTCCAGAAGATTGGCATATGCGTATTTATGCTCATGAACTTGGACATACACTTGATCTTCCAGATCTTTACGATCTGCATTTTATCCCCACTGGAAATTCAAATGGAATTGGTAACTACTGTGTAATGAATCCACATCCTGAGCCAAATGATCCTGTACATTTTTGTGCTTGGTCAAAAATAAAACTAGGGTGGATAGACCCTGTTGTTATCTCCGAGGACGGATATTATGAAATCCACGACATAGAAAGACACCCAGAGGCATATATAATTCGAAATCCAACACATTCAACCTCTGAATATTTTTTAGTTGAAAATCGTCAAAGAATAGGATTTGATGAACAAATACCTGATACAGGAATTGTAATATATCACATAGATGAATCCAGGCTAAGTAGGTATTATGGGGGGAAAAAAATCGTCTTGTTAGGTGACAACAAGGATGAAACACATAAATTAGTAGATCTTGAGTGTGCTGATAGTCCCTCATCACATTTTATCAATGCTGATGATTTAGATACAGGAAAAAATTTTGGAGATGGCTATGATCTATGGGATAAAAATGAATATGTTTTTCATGATGATTCTATTCCTTGTAATTCCCGTTGGTATGATGGTATTAAGAGTGGAATATCTATAGAAGTTTTATCAGAGTCAAATAATACTATGGGAGTTTATTTTTCAATAAATGGGTATAGTCCATAAGAAAATACAATAAAAAAAGTAATAATAGAGACGCTATTACTCTTTTGTTAATAGGTGTAAAATTGAAAACAAAAGATGTGAAAATAGCAGTTCTAAGAATAGAAGGAACAAACTGTGAACAAGAATCCTACGATGCTTTCAAAAGACTTGGAGCAAATCCAGAGTTTGTACATTTAAAACAACTTTTGAATATTGACTGTAATAAAGATGAAAAACGCGATGTTTTTGATTATCAATGCCTGATGATTCCTGGAGGTTTTTCTGCTGGCGATTATATTAGAGGTGGCGCTATTTTTGCTGCAAGAATCAAAAGTAAGCTAGATAAAGATCTAGTAGAGTATGTAAAGCAAGAATATCCTGTACTAGGTGTATGTAATGGTTTTCAAGTGCTAATAGAGCTTGGTTTTTTACCTGGAATTGAAAAAATTGTTACTCCAGTTCCAGACGCTTGCTTAAGTATAAATGATTCTAATAGATTTGAATGCCGACCAACTTTACTTAAACATGAAAATAATGGAAAATGTGTATTTACCTCAAAAATCCCAAAAAATGATATTAGATTAATTCCTACTGCTAACGCTGAGGGGAAATTGTTATTTCCTCTTAATAAACAAGAGGATTATCTAAAAAAATTAGAAAAAAATGACCAAATTGTTTTTCGTTATGTCGATCCTGATGGAAATTATTCAGGGCATCCATGGAACCCTAATGGCTCGATATCTAATATTGCAGGTATTTGTAATTACATTGGAAATGTTTTTGGCATGATGCCGCATCCTGAGAGAACGTTTTATCGGCATCAGCATCCTGATTGGACAGAAACTGGAATAAATGATGACTTAGGTGATGGTAAGGCTGTGTTTGAATCTGTTTTAGATTATATTTGTAAAAGGTTCTAGTATGCCAAAAGTTGCAACTTGTTTGTTGATTAATGATGAGGGAAAACTGCTTATTTTGAAGAGGAGTGAAAAAGTTAGAACATATAAGGGTTTATGGGGTGGCATTACAGGTTACATTGAGGAAAATGAAACGCCTTATGAAACAGCTATTAAGGAGATAAAAGAGGAAGTTGGGATTAAAAAAGAAGATGTTAGTCTTATTAAAACATTAGATCCTATTGAATTTACAGATTTTTATAGAAGAGAGCAATACGATTGGATAATATTTCCATTTATATTTAAGGTTAATAAAAAGGGTAAAATAAATATAGACTGGGAGCATTTAGAATATTGGTGGATACTGCCTTCAGAAATTGAAAAATACGATACGGTTCCACTTTTAAAAGACATCGTGTCTAAGTTATTTATGTAAGAGTTTCGGATGGGGAAGTCGTGGAGGTGGTGAGGAGAGATAGGAAAAAATTAGGATAACTCCCCCATCCTATACATTATAATAGTTTTGTTAGTATATAAAACTTTTTATATAAATTATCGATAATTGTCGATAAAAAATGCTATATGTTACAGGTTGTTATAAAACATAACAAAAATTCGGAAAAACGTAAAAAAAATTTCAATGGTTATTGTCCCTTCTTACCTATAAACTAGAATTACCGGAAGTAAAAATGCAAGTAAACCTATAAAAATCGCAATTAATGTAAATTTTCGATAAAGTTTCAGATGCGGTTTCTTCTTTATAATTAAATGTATAGATGCACTAAGGAGCATGGTATCAGTTACAAAAACCAGAGCAAGATAGTAATAATTTAGGTAATAAATCTCAAATGTTTCCATGAAAAACGGAAGAAAACTCAAAGCAATTGCAATTATATAAAAGAATGCTGCAAGGATGTTTGACTTTCGGGAACCAATATATTTTGGAAATGATTTGACGCCTTTTTCCTTGTCTCCTTGAAAATCCATCACATCTTTCATGATTTCTCGTCCGGACCCAGCAAGAAATGCAATAAGTGCAATGACATAAATTGCAGGATGAATTTCAAATTGGAGTGTGCTGCCTTCAATTACTGCAACCCCTCCAAAAATAAATGGAATTGCCATGATATAAGCTATATAGAAATTTCCAATCAACTTTATCTTTTTCATTTTTGTATCATATAAAATAGCAAGGAGGGCTGTAATCAAGGCAATTATGAAACAAGCCAAATTTACAAAATATGAACAAATAATTCCGAGAGGGAAAAATATGAAAAACAAGTACAGCGCTGATTTTGGAGACAAATCTCCACGAACTAGTGGCCTGTCTTCTCTTTTGTTTCTCTTATCTATTTCTAAATCACAGTAATCATTCAAGGCAAATGTACTTGCCTCAAGAAATAAAGCAGTAAAAAAAGTAAGTATGAACTTATCAAAGGAGGGCAATCCCTGTCCTTTTAGTGCTATTAATGAACCAATTAGTATTGCTATAGCAATCATTACCCCATGCTCTAGTCGCATGAGCTCCCAGATTGCTTTGATTTTTTTCATAACTCTCTGGAATAAAACTGTTTATTAAATCTTTTTGATAAGAAATCATGTTTGTTATTTTTATAAAAAGTTTTTACAACATATATTTAATTACATTTTTA
Source organism: Thermoplasmata archaeon (assembly GCA_020054495.1). Lineage (GTDB taxonomy): Archaea > Thermoplasmatota > E2 > DHVEG-1 > DHVEG-1 > JAGMDE01. The sequence continues at coordinate 72,665 of JAHWGK010000001.1, forward strand.
TTTTGGAATAGGTGGTTTGAGATGGAATATAAAATATCAGGAAATAATTTACAGCTGGTAACTATTCAAATAAACCCTCAGGAAAAAATCTTTGCTGAAGCAGGATCAATGGTTTACATGAGTGGAAATGTAAACATGGAGGCAAAAATAAGAGGGGGGCTTATGAAAGGAATAGGCAGGAAATTTATGGGAGAAACAGCCTTTTTAGCAGAATACACCTCTCAAGGTGGAACTGGTATGGTTTCATTTGGCGGGAAAACACCAGGAACAATAAAGACTTTAGATATTACACCTGGCAAAGATTTTTTTGCACAAAAAGATGCTTTTTTAGTTGCGGAAGATACAATTGAAATGAGTGTAGCATTTCAGAAAAAACTTGGATCTGGTTTATTTGGCGGTGAGGGATTTATAATTCAAAAATATTCTGGAGAAGGAAAAATGTGGATCCATGCAAGTGGAGATTTTATTGAATTTGATCTTCAACCAGATCAGACTTTGAAAGTTGATACAGGAAGTGTTGTTGGTTGGGACACAACTATCACATATGATATTGAAAGGGTGAAAGGTGTTAAGACAATGTTCTTTGGTGGGGAAGGGATATTTTTAACTAAATTAAGAGGTCCTGGAAAAATAATAATTCAATCTCTTAATGTAAGAGAGCTAGCATTAGCATTAATGCCTTATATGCCAAGAAATACTTCATAAACCGAATAGTTGAGATGAAAAGATGATTAAAGGAGCAATAGCTGCTATTATTGGCGCAGTTGTAGTCGCACTAATTGTTTTAGGCATTATTCTTTTATTTTTTACAGAATTAATAGTTTGGTTAGCTGCTCTTTTTTTTGCATGGATTTTCATAGGAGCTCTAATTGTATTTCTTATTGCTTTCATTATTGCATTTATCACTTTTTTTGCTTTTTTTTATTACCTAGCTGAGAAAAAACCAGAAATAAAACCAGGCGAGTATAAATTAGAAAAAGAGAAAGGTAAACACGAATAAAATTTTATTTCATCAAATTCTTTTTTCTTATTTTTGTGGTTCGATGATTATTTTTATAGAATTTTTTGCCTGAGCTGCAAGTTTGAATCCCTCAGATGCGCTTCCAAGAGGGAATCTATGAGTAATCATATCTGTTACTACCATTTTTTTTGTTCTAATAATCTCTATTGCTTCTTCAAGATCTCTTGGTGCTCCAGCATATGTTGAAACCATTTTGACTTGCTTGTTCCATAAATCAAATAATGGAAATGGTATATCTACGCCAGGTTCTGTTGGTGCAAAAAAGAGAATTGTACCTCCAGCTTGAACTGATTCTATTGCTTGTTTTACAGCAGAGGGGACACCTGCACATAATATGACAATGTCTGCAAATTTTCCATCATTATGTTTTTTTATTTCTTCAGCTACATTTTCTTTTGCATTAATTACGATATCTGCACCCATTTTTTTCGCAGTTTTTAATCTAAAATCGTCAATATCGGTAGCAAATATCTTACTTGCACCCATTGCTTTAGCTAGTTTAATGTTTAGGAGGCCTGCAACGCCGCTTCCAATGACGAGAACGCTTTGATTTGACTTCATTTCCACTATTCTCATACCTCTAACAACACAGGCCAGTGGTTCAATGAATGCTCCTTCTTCGTAAGACATTTCCTTTGGTAGAACAAATGCACCACGGTCTACGTTAATCTCTGGAACTCTTAGACATTCTGCAAAACCTCCAGGGTAGAAATTTGTGGAATGCAATGTTTTACAAAGAGTATGTTGATCGTTTTCACAAAAACTACAGGTATTACAAGGAACATGATGTGAGACGAAAACTCTATCTCCAACTTTGAATTCTTTTACGTTTTTTCCTACTTTAATAATATCTCCTGCTATTTCATGACCAAGTACTCTTGGAGCTTTTTTTAGGCGGTACCATTCCATCACATCACTGCCACATATACCGCATGCCTTGACTTTTACAAGGAGTTCATTATCATCTATTTCAGGTATCGGCATTTCTTCCATTCGTACATCGTTATTGCTGTAATACATTGCAACGCGCATTTTTTCCATATTTTAAACCAATCTCTGTTATTGATAGGTCTTTAAAAGAGTTTATGACAAAAAATAAAACAAAAAAAATAATCACTATGTAAATTTCTCACTCAAAATATTTCATTGGCAAATGCATCAAGTTTTTTCTCATAACCTTCTTCCAATGGGCCCTTCATACCATTTACCTTAATTCTAACGCCATCTGGAACTTTAGTCATACCTTTAGGCTGAAGTAGATTGTTAATGATTTGATGAGTTTTAGCTTTAGGATCCATGTGGGTCACCATAGTAGTGTATTTTGCTTCTTCTTGTGAAATCTCCAAATTGTTTAGGAATTTTTTCATTTTTCTAGGGGGACGACCTATGTGAGTTGGACTGCTAAAAATATATAGATCTGCTGAAGGTATGGAGTCTGGGTTTATTTCACGTATAGAAGAAGTTTCTACTGAATGACCTTTCTTCGTAATTGCCTCCGTCAAGTATTCAACACATTTTTTCCCATTTCCATATTTTGACTCATATGCAATATATACTTTCATTATAGTTCCCCTAAACTTTAAATAATTAGCCATATAAAAAGTCAATCTTTCAAGTAATAGTCAAAAAATTTACATTGATCTAAGTCGTCTGACCCTTTCGTCTATTGGCGGGTGTGTAGCCCAAATAGATCCCCGATCTGATGCTGATCTTTTAAATGGGTTTGCAATATAGAGAGGAGCAACAGTTTTTGATCCTTTAGGTTTTCCCTTAGGGTGATCTCCTTTAATTCTCTCCAATGCTTTTGCAAGTCCTTCAGGGTTTCTAGTTAAATAAGCGCCATTAGAATCGGCAAGATATTCTCTTTTTCTAGAGATTGCAAGATATGTGAGCCTTGAAAAAATCGGAGCTAAAATAACAAGAAGAATTGCTATAACGATGAGAATTGCATTACCTTCGCCTTTTCTACCTCTTCCAGCTCCGCCCCAGAAAAGTGAGTAGAATAAAATTTCAGATATTAAAGCAATCGCACCAACTACGGCTATTGTAACAGTCATTATGAGAATATCATTATTTTTAATATGGCTCATTTCATGTGCCATTACGCCTTCTAGTTCATCCGGTTTTAACTTTCGAAGTGCCCCTGTTGTAGCGCAAATAACTGCATTTTCTGGTTTTTTTCCAGTTGCAAATGCGTTTATATTGTCAGAATCTTGAACATAAACCTTTGGCATAGGTATTCCTGCCGCAATTGCCATCTCATCAACTTTGTGGATCAGTAATTTTTCTTCGCGAATGTTAGGATTTGCTGGTCTTGCTTTTGCTGCTGAAAGCACTGTTTGAACTGAGATAGAATACGTGATTGCAATGTATCCAATTGCAATTGGAAGGCCAAAGGCTAGTGAGATGAAAATGTTTCCATTAAAAAGGATGTATCCTATTGCAAAGACAACACCTAAGAACAAAATAGCCATAAAAGTACATATGACTATTGTTAAGCGTTTGTTTCTTCTAATATGATCTTCTACAAGTAATCGTTTTTCCATAATACCAAACGTTTAAATTTTTTTAGAATTTTACTTTTGGCAGTTCTTTAGCAGCTTCAGGTATCTGTAGCATTTCTCTTGTCTTTCGTCCCATTCTCTTGGCAAACCAAACTCCAGGGAATGTTTCAATTGTATTATTAAACGCAAGTACAGAATCATTGAAGTGCTGTCTTGAATAAGCAATTTTATTTTCAGTATTTGTGAGTTCATCCTGCAAGTTCAAGAAATTCTGATTAGCTTTTAGATCTGGATAATTCTCAGAAACAGCAAAAAGTGATTTTAGTGCACCTGTTAGCACATTATCAGCATCTATATTTTCTTGTGGAGATTTTGCACTCATAAGTGCAGAACGAGCTTTTGTAACGTTTTCAAGAACTTCCTTTTCGTGTTTCATATAACCTTTGACAGTTTCCATAAGGTTTGGTATTAGCTCTGCTCTTCGTCTTAATTGAACATCAATTTGTGCCCAGGAGTTATCAATTCTATTTTCAGTTCTTATTATTTTGTTGTAAAATCCCCAATATATTAGTAAGAAAAATACAATGAGTATTACTATTATTATACCTATCCATAATAACATGTTTTTTGCCTCCGATTTCCTTTTTGGTGGTTAATGTTATCTTTTATATAAAGCTATCGCGTCTAAATACATAAGGTAAGTTAATCGCATTATTTATAAGTAAGACAACTATTTTTATTTTGAGGATGTTGGGCTGAAAAAACAGTTTGTAATATTTGCAATAACGTTTGTTTTGATATCTTTATGTTTTAGCGGATGTTTTAGTGAAAATAAAAGCAGTGACGAAGATAACGAGTTAGATAGATTTATTGGGGCCTGGTATGGATGGATATTAAATAAATCCAACAGGGAAATTTGGACTTTTTGTCAAAATAGATCAATAAAAATTGATGATTCTTGGGGGATTGAATGGGGTACTTATAGTTTAGATGGTAGTGATCTTAAAATAAAAAAACCCTTAAGTGGTTTTCCCGGTGAATATTCAACGATGTGGTATACTTATAAGTTTTCAGAAGATGGTAATCATTTTACATTCAAAATGTTTAGTGATGAAATTGATGGAGAATTTTATAAAAATTCGATATTTTTAGATGAAGAGGCTAGTAAACTTATTGGAAAATGGTCAAATCAAACAATCCATTGGAAAAATTCTAACGAGGCTTGGACTTATTATTGGAATTGCACTTTTTATACTAATGGATCAATCTTAGTTGAACATAATTGGTATTATATGGATATTGATGAAATAAAATGGGATAAAAGTTGGTATTTCTATTTCATAGAGGATGAAGGTTATTTATGCCGAGGTACTTTTTGTAGTAATTATAGTTTTACAGATGATGACAAAATTCTGAATTGGGATTTGAATTACACAAGAATTGAATGATCTTTTTCCGTTGTTTTTCTACTTTTTATTTTTTATTTGATTTGAATAGGTCGTATGCTTCCTTTGGAGTGTATTTTTTGTGAACAACAGCATTTACTGCTTTGATCATACTTACTGGATCGCTACTTTGAAAAATATTCCTACCCATATCTACTCCAATAGCTCCTGCCTGTATTGCATCATGTGCCATTTGTAATGCATCTTTTTCCGGAATCTTTTTGCCGCCTGCTATTACAATTGGGACAGGGCATGTTTCAACAATTTTTTCAAAATCTTTACAGAAATATGTTTTAACAATGCTTGCTCCTAATTCTGCCGCCATTCTTGAGGCTAGCGATAAGTATCGCGCATCTTTGCCGAGTCCCTTACCAACCGCAGTAACCGCAAGTACTGGAATGCCGTAACGATTCGCTTCATCAATAACCTGTGTGAATGCAAGTAAAGTATCTCTTTCAAAAGGTTGACCTACAAGTATTGAAAAAGCAACAGCAGAAACATTGAGTCGAATAGCATCCTCCAATGATACAACAATGCCTTCGTGAAGTAGATTTGTCTCATTGAGAATGCTAGTACCCCCAGATACCCTCAAACAAACAGGAATGTCTGTTTCAGGTGGAATATAGTTCCTCAACCCGCCTCTTGTTGGCATAATTACATCAGCATATGGAAGAAGTGGCTTAACCATTTCATCAAGTTTTTCTAGACCTGTTGTCGGGCCCATAAAGTATCCATGGTCCACTGCAAGCATAACTGTACGTCCATCTTTTGGTTTAATTATTTTTGAAAGTCGATTTTTCATTCCCCAATCCATAAATAAATCGCCTCCGGCTTTTCTAGGATAATAAGCAATGCTTATATAAGTTATTTCTAAAGAATGTGGCAAATATTTTAATTAGATGTTGTATTACCTATTTTGTATTATAGGGAGGCATAAAATATGTCAGTTATTGAAAATTTTGAACCAAAACTGGTATGGAAACATTTTGATGAAATAAGAAAAATACCTCATTGTTCTAAACATGAGGAAAAAATAAGAGAATATATTCTTAATTTTGCAAAAAATAGTAATATAAAATCAAAAACTGATAAATCAGGTAATGTTGTCCTTTCAAAACCTGCAAGCTCAGGAATGGAAAGTATACCTACTGTTATACTGCAGGGTCATATGGATATGGTTTGTGAAAAAAACAGTGATGTGACCCATGATTTTTTAAAAGACCCGATAAAACTCAAACTAGAAGGAGACATTCTTACAGCTGATGGCACAACTCTTGGAGCAGATAACGGTATCGGCCTTGCAATTAGCCTAGCAATACTAGAGGATAACACATTGAAACATGGACCCATTGAAGCATTATTTACTGTCGATGAGGAAACAGGACTTACTGGTGCTTTTGCAATGGAATCAAACATGTTAACTGGAAAAATATTGTTAAATCTCGATAGTGAGGATTTTGGTGTTATAACCGTTGGATGTGCGGGTGGAGGAGATTCACAGATACAGCTTCCATTAAAAACCCAACCAATAAATGGAACCATGGAAAGTGTTACAATTAAAGTCTCAGGATTGCGTGGTGGACACTCAGGAGTAGATATCCGTGAACAACGAGGTAATGCTGTTAAACTTTTGACACGTATGCTTTGGAAAGCTAAAGATAATCACAAGTTCTATATAACAGATATAAAAGGAGGGGATAAACACAATGCTATTCCGCGAGAGGCATATGCAAAAATCTCTATTGATAAATCAGAAAAAAACAAATTTATCTCCATTCTTAAGTCAGAAGAAAAAAACATACTTCAGGAAATTAAACCAATTGATCCGAAATTTAAATTAGAAGTAGAAGACATTGAAAAACTTCATACAACATTATCTGATGACTCACAAAGTAAACTATTGAACCTATTACATGGTCTTCCTCATGGTGTAGATAAAATGAGCTATGACATACCAGATCTTGTGGAAACATCAACAAATCTTGCAACAATTGCAATTAACGAAAATGATGCAGTAATAGGCTTAAGTACAAGAAGCTCGATAAAAACTTCTTTGCAAGATTTCCGTGACCGTATAAGTGCAGTTGCAGCACTTTCAGGAGCAAAAGTAACTGAGGACGCACCGTATCCTGGATGGAAACCAAATCTTGATTCAAATATACTTAAATTATCTAAGAAAATCTTCAAAGACATTTACGGCAAGGAACCAACCGTTGAAGCAATACATGCTGGACTTGAATGTGGAATCATTGGAGAGAAATTCCCAGGTATGGACATGATATCCATTGGACCCACCATTAAATACCCACACTCACCAGAAGAACAAGTACACGTCAGCACAGTTGAAAAATTCTACAGATACGTGTTAAAATTATTAGAAAACGTATAATAGGAAAAGAAAAAAAATCTTTTCTTATTCAATTTTTCTATTATTTTTTGGCAAGGGTTGTCAAAAATGCATCATAAATTTATTTTATAAGGATGAGTTTTGATTATAAACAAATATATATAATATAAAAAACAAATAATAATTAGACGAATAAAATAAGATGATTATATGTGTTTTGATGCATCTTAGGTATTAACACCTAAAAAATTATTAATAGGTAGATGCAGTAGAAATGTTATCAAAAAAGGATGTTTTATCTCTAGAAAAAAGAAGGAAAATTTATCATTTTATTTTAAAATATCCTGGTTTACACATACGTGAGCTTTCAAGAGATTTGAATATTTCATTTAGTACCTTGAATCATCATCTTAACTATCTTAAAAAACAAGGTTTACTACTTGCAAAATCTGATGGTAGATATACTCGTTATTATGTTACAGGAAAGGTAGGTTCAACAGATAAAAAATTGCTGAATCTAATGAGACATACGGTCCCTCGGAACATTATCTTATTATTGTTGATATACCCGTTAAGGAATTTTTCTCAAATAGAGATTGTAAGATTTGCTAAAACTTGGAAGAAGCATTGGACGAAAATAGGATTCCATTTAAACAAACATCCGACTACTATATCCTATCATCTAGACAAACTATTGAAAATGAATATCATTGAAAGTTACTCAAGTGGCAATGAAATTAGATGCAAGTTAAAAGATATAGTTGTCATCTATAGTTTTCTAATTACCTATGAAAAAAGTTTTTCTGGTCCAGTTATTAGCTCTGTTTTAAAATGGATGTCGGAATGGGCAGATGAGAAATATGATAAGGACAGTATGAATGACTTTCTTGAATACTTATATGAAATATTTCCGCATCCATATCATGTCTGATTTTTTATTAACTTCTTTTTTAAATCCTAGAATATAATTTGGTTGCAGGATTTTTGCTCTAAAAAGTTTATGTATAATTAAAAGAGATTGTTAATATAATAATTGAAGGGATTACGAAAATGAAAAATAGACTGTTAGGAAAAAGTATAGCCTTATCTACAATCCTCTTATTTTTAGGGACAAGTATTGTTCCAGGTATACATGGAACTAATGAAGAAGTAAATTCTGTAAATTATGAATCCAGTGGGCAAAAACTAGGCTCAATAATAAATGATAGTGTTCTAGACTTGCAATACATCTACAACTTAACAGAGAATCTTAGCAATATAATTTTTACAGAATATGATGAATCAACAGGAGAGATAGCGAAAGGAAGAGCTTTTGGGACTAAGGGAGAGCACAAGGCAGCAGAGATACTATATGAAAATATGACAAAGCTTGGACTTTACACTTGGAAAGAACCTATTGAAAATATCCCAGAGTATCCATATGTAGCTAGTAACATTGAGATATCAGAAAGAAGTTTAACAGTTATAAATAAAATTACCCACTCAGTAAAACCTGTTACTGATTATTATATATCTCCAAGGGGAAACTTAACATATTTTAATATTTATTTAGATGAACTAAAAGGTAAAAAACCATTACTTGGATCTATTTTAACTAAATTAATTACTTCGTTAATTATCCCTATTAAGGGAAGTTTTGACCGGAAATATAATCTCTATGATTTTGACCGTTTGACTCACAATTTTTCATATAAAAGTTTAAAAGTCATAAGAGTTCCATCAAATTATTCATTAGCAATGGATCTCGTTCGCTATATCAAAAATGATGATCCATTTGTTTTTATTCAACGGGATCATGGATTTAGTACTTGGCCTTCAGGTGAAAAGACCGATTTTAAGGGATTTTTATATAAAACAATTTTTAAAATCATGGAGGTTTTTCATGGCCCTACTGAGCCACTTATATGGACTTTATTTCACCCCAATTGTAAGGGAATAATAAAGGTTGATTCAAACAACGATACCTATAATATGGGACCTAGTTATGCTTTTCTTCCGGTTATAAAGGTAAATAGAACAATTGGAGAAGAAATATACAATAATCCTGAAAATTATAGCATTGATTTTTTTATCAATCAAAGGTGGAATCAGTCTGTAGAAAGCTATAATGTTATCGGACAACTTAATGGGACCAATCCAGATGAAACAATCATTGTTTGTTCTCTGTATGATAGCTGGTGGTGCCAGGGTACAGGAGATGCTGCTATTGCAATGTCGATGGTCCTTGGACTTGCTAAATACTTTAAGGATCACAATATCGTCCCAAGATGCAATGTGAAATTTATTGGTTTTTGTGGAGAGGAATATGGTCTAAGAGGAGCATATCATTATGAGGCGACTCATCGAAAAGAAAATATTTCATTTGTTATTGACTTAAACCAGCTTGGTTTTACTCCCTTAATACCTGAGAATCTTAAATTTCAGATCTGGACGAATAATAAAACGTTAAACGCGACCTTAGGAGAATTTGCTGAAGAGACTAACTATACAAAAAGAACTGGAATAGGTTTTCAGATGAGATATAATTTTGATGCAGGACCGAGTAATGTTCATGCTTTTTGCTATAATGTTACCCAAGGGAAAAGAATATGCAATACATTATTAATTTTAAAAACAGGATATGAAGTTCCAGGACCACAATGGCTCAATCATCATAGAGATGGTCTGAAACATACAGAGGGAGACGCTATCAAATATTTTAATTGGACTGATACAAGCATATCTGGTGAAATGATTTGGAATGTTACGGAATATTTCACTGTCGATAATCCATTCAATATTCTAACGGATTACTTATATAAAAGACAATTTTAGATAAATACAGTCTAATTGTTCTAGAATATGATAAATTACAAAAATACTTTTTTAATTGTTTTTGGTATTAATTGTAAAGAAATATTTATTAGTAATTAACTCAAATAAATATCTTTAGAATGAATAAACTATGTTTTAGATTTAAAATAAAAATCTTCCTAATAGTTTTTTGTTTATTATTTAGTTCTATTGTTGTATCAGGTTTTAGATATGAGACTTTGATAATAAAAAAATCAGTTTATGAGTATTCTTTTAATCATTTAGATTTCCAATACATCTATAATATCACCGAGAATCTTAGCAATATAATTTTTACAGAATATGATGAAGGGGAAATTGCCAAAGGAAGGGCATATGGAACTAAAGGTGAACACAAGGCCGCAGAGATTATCTTTGAAAACATGACAGATTTAGGCTTATATACTTATAAAGAACAAATTACAAACACTGAGATATATCCAAATCTTACTCATGAATTAGAAATCATTGACTATTTTGTAAAAATAAATGGTAAAAAAATTGATTCGTATATTGCTCCCGTATGGTTTAAAACATCTGAAAATAATTATGATTTAAATCATACATATCAATATGAAGGCCTAAAGGTCATAAGACCGCCTATTAATCCCAAGTCATACATTAGAAGACAAAGTTTTCTGGGGAAACTTGAGCCTTTTGTTATTCTACTAAAAGATAGAGCTTTTTATCCGTATACTCCTCCTGGAAACTTATCATTTCTTGATAACATGTATTTTAAATATTATGTAGTTCGAAAATTGCAGGGTGGAATACCTGTTTTTTATTCTTGGTTATGGAATCAATATCTGGATTACTGTAAAGGAATAATTCTCTATGATTTCAACGATAATGTTCATGATATGAACATTTTAAAAAATTCTAATCATATACCGTTCATTTTCATTAATGGAACTGATGGTATTGATATCCGTGATGATATAAAAAACAAAAGACTTGGTTTTAAATTAGAGCAAAGTTTGAATACTTCAATTATTAGTTATAATGTAATTGGACAATTGAATGGAACGAATCCAAATAAAACCGTTATTGTCGACTGTCTATATGATTCTTGGTGGTGTCAAGGGACAGCTGATTCTGCAATTGGAATGGCAATGGTGCTTGCAGTTGCAAAATATTACATAGATAATAATATAACTCCAAAATACACAATAAAGTTTATTGGCTTTTCTGGAGAAGAACATGGTTTTTGTGCAGGATCAAAACATTATGCATCATCGCATATGGATGAAAATATTATTTATATGGTTGATCTGAACCAATTAGGATTTAAACAAGATGACCCGAAATTAACTTTAAATATAATTGGCAATAAACTTGGGCTTTTGTTTAAAGTCAATGGTTTTATCAGAAATGCAGATTATAAAAATCGAGTTAATAGCTCTAAAGATTTAAAATATGTCTGGTTAAAAAAAGGTGTTGTTAGTAATCCCTTACCTTTTGCAGAAACCCATCCTGATTGTGAGGTTTTATGCTTCTTGAAAGATAGTGGATGGAAACTTCATCATCGTGATGGTCAAAATCACACAGAGGGAGACGTTATGAAATACTTTGATCCAGAAGATGTAAATGTAACTGGTGAAATTGTTCTGAATGTTGTTAAATATTTAACTATCGATTGATGAAAATTATAATATAAAGTTTTATATATAGACCATTCCTTTAATTTTTAGTTAATGGGGAGGAAATATATGCAAAAAAGCTACTTTCATAAAGGATTTGCATTAACTGTAATATTTTTGTTAATTGGATTGAGTATTATTTCATCTGCTGGAAAAATAGTTGATGAAAAATCCCTTATTTCTACTAAGCAAGGTAACATCTTAAGTGAAAGTGAAAATATCATAGGAAAACTTGCAAGAGAGCTAGAAATACCTGCGGGATCTGATTACTATATCAAGTTTAACTCAGATGATTTCATATTAGAAGGGAAAAGCATTGACGCTTATTCATCTGGACTCTCTGAAAAAATCAAAGATGCGATTGCTAAATCTCCAAGATGGATCCAAAGAGAACTCACTAGACAGTTCCAGGCAATTGATGGTGAAGAATATGCAGATTTGATACTTGAGATGAGTAAGAAATACGTGGATGAAATAGCTTTTTCAATTGCATGTTCCCCAATAGGAAATGTTCCCTCTGTAAATCTTATCAGGGAAAATGCGTTATTTCTTTATGAAAACGACGAGTTGCTAAAATACTCTGATATTGAGGATTACGATGATAATCAGGGAAATTATTATTCCACGATAAAATATTGGGTGATTGAAGATGACATTGTAAAACAGTTGGAGTATCCGCCTGAAATCTATTATTGGAATGTTGTTCATCCCGGAATTATTAGTAAAGCCGAGTATGTTTATGGTAAGTTTTGGAGAGATTATCTATTTAACCATAATGATTTAGGTTATCCTCTGCTTAAGGAGAAGTTATCAGAGGTTAACTATCTCTGGGATTGTAAGTCCTACTCCCAACCTGGTTATCGATTATGGACGTTGAGTATGGAAAATCATCCAACTGCAATTGAAGCTGTTTCCTATTGGGTTGGAAAAACTGTTCCTGAGCAAGCTTATGGCGACAGGCCAGGACAACCAAATATTATAGCGCATGAGCATAACGGATGGTGCGGGGAGCTTAAGATACTTGCAGTTGCTGCGCTAAGTGCATCACTTGTTCCCTCGGTTTCTGTTAACAATATCGGTGAGGATCATGTTTGGCGTGAGTTTTATGAAAGAGGATGGCATCAGAATGATAACTGGTGGGCTGATACTGGAGGCGCTGTAGATAAACCAGATATTTACGCATATGGCTGGGGCAAAGATATGTCTGCAATTTATGCAAAAAAAGGTGATAGCAGTATCTATGAGGTTACATCCACATATATCCATCCAGAAGATAGAGAAAAAATATCTTTCCAAGTTTTTGATAGAAATAATCATCCTGTTGATGGAGCAAGAGTCACTGTAACAGTTCAAGGTCCAAAGGATATAACATGGTTAAAATACATTCTTTTAGAAAGCGTTGAGACACTTTGGAATTCGATTCCTCCACTCCTTAAAGGAATACTCCTCCAATATTTGTACGACAAGGCCATAGAAAGAATTGACAGTATTCCAGATATTGTTGATGGGCCTATAAACACTGTATGGAATTATACAGATATGAATGGAAGATGTTCCTTTGAGCTTGGAAAGAATCGCGAATATATTTTTATTATACAATATGGCAATCTTAAAGGTCCCTTATCCCTCGCAAAGCATAATAAAATACGTGTTTTAAAAAATCCAATTGAAAAGGAATATGATATTATTTTCCCGTTTCTTTCTCCCGTAAAAGATAAGCATGCTATTGAAGATATGCCAAGTGGAGATATAGATTTCAAGGTCTCTTATAATACTAAAGCATATCAGGTTCAAAGGGATTTAAGTGGAGACCGTAAAGGAATATACGAAAGAGATGAAAAAATTGATTTTTTTATCGTAGATGAAGATAATTTCGAAAAATATAGAGATGACATGAGTTTTTCTTGCAATAATTATATGAGTGGTAGTGAGGGTGATTTTGTTGTTAATTCTCAGGAGAACAACTGGTATTTTGTGTTCAGAAACAATGGTCGTAGTAGTAATGTTATTCTCAATTTTTCAGTAACAGTTGATGCGCCAACAACAGATGATGCGGTTCAAATTGTTTCTCCAGATGCAAATATTTTTGATTATCCAGTTTTCAATATAGGCGATACCGTGGAAATTTCTGGGATAGCAACAGGTGACATCATTTTATATATTGAAGGAGCACCATATGAAGTGACAGTTCAGGATTATTGCTGGAGCTATGAATGGGATACACCTAGCCTGGAACCTGGTGACTATTCTATTAATGTAGAATGTGGTGATGCACAAGATGAAAAAATGATTAATTTGATAGATGTACTTCCTCCAGGAATAAAAATAGATACACCCTTTGATGGAGAGATAGTTGAGGAAGATTTGTTAACAATCCAAGGACAATCATTTGACAACTTAGGTGTCGATTTTGTTGAGGTATCCTTAGATAGGGGTGAATGGAGAAAGGCATCAGGCACAGAATCATGGTCTATTAATTGGGACATAAGCACTTATAGTATTGAAGATCACGTTATTTCTGCTAGAGCGTTTGATATTGTTGGTGGAGTTTCTTATGATGAGATAACATTTGCATTAAATGAAAGCGGTCATAGTTGGGGACCAATGATCAATAGTTTTTATAATCAACCAGCAAGTCCTACAAATGTAAGTAACGTAGTAATATTTGCAAATGTAACAAGTAATGGTCCCTTTTCCATTCAAAGAGTTGTCTTATTTTGGGATAATGGGACTGTGACAAAATCAAAAGAGATGTTTAGGTATGCAGATAATCCTGTGCAAGAACGACACGAGGAAGATCCATTAAATAACATGTCAAATGATCCAATATACGGATATGAACTTGGGCAGTTTTCAACTGGAACTAATGTAGATTATTGGATTGAAGCTTTTGATACCGCAGACAATATCATTGTTTCCAGCAAGAAATCTTTCATTATAGAAAGTATATAAAATTTACAAGTAGAATAAAGAAAAAACATGTTTTATGATTAGAGTAGTTTTGTTACTATGGACTCCAAATTGCTTTACCAAGTGGCAATATAGTTTTACCGGTCATATTGTTTAGAAGAATGGCCATTGCTGTATAAAATGATGAAACAGAGGTGCCGAGTAAAAATACTCCCGCTGGAAATGCTGTAATACCATAGAGGTAATGTGGAATCAATGCGATTACTGCCAGATTAACAAATATCAATATAATAAACAACATTTTATTTGTTAACAAAGAAGCAGCTGTGGCAATTAAGCTGAAAACAAGTATTGCAATTAAACCAAATCCATAATGTGCAATGTCAAATTCAACACCTGTGAATATTGTGATAAACAACGTAAGTGCTATTGCATACATGGTCATAGAATATGTTGTAAAAACTGTTGCACCAAATATATTGTTACGTTTAAATTCTATATTACCTGCAATCAGTTGTGCTGTTGCACCAAAGAAAAGAACCCAGGGGATCATAAGAGATTTAGCTGCAGAAGATACAAGACCTAGATCAGTTGATGCAAGAACAAGAGCTGCAACTGCAAGCCCTATTAAACCTAAAGGAGCAGGATCAGCGGCATGCATAGGTAGTTTCGTTACTGTTGTTTCAGATTTTACAATGTTTTTCTCAGGCATATAGATCACAGATTTCTCCGGATATAATAATTTATTACTAAAACTTTGTCTTTTTTAGTAACTAGAGATATATCCAATGATTAGAGGCTGAGAGTAGCATTATGTTTTATGATTAGAGTCTATTCTGTCA
Source organism: Thermoplasmata archaeon (assembly GCA_020054495.1). Taxonomy (GTDB): domain Archaea; phylum Thermoplasmatota; class E2; order DHVEG-1; family DHVEG-1; genus JAGMDE01. The sequence goes on from JAHWGK010000001.1 coordinate 88,206, forward strand.
GATATTAATTTCATACCGGGCAGGTTTTATTAATAATAATTTTAATCACTTTTTATGAACGATGAAGATTTAATCGCTCCATGTGGTATGAATTGTAGAATTTGCAAGTATTATTATCGAAAAAAAGATACATGTCCTGGATGTAGAGGCTCTAATGAAAATAAATCAAAATATTGTATAGAGTGTATCATTGTAAATTGTGAAGAGATTAAGAATAATAAATCTGGGCTATGCTATGAATGCTCTAAAATTCCATGTAAAAGACTAAAAAATCTTGATAAAAGATATTCAACAAAGTATCATATGAGCATGCTTGAAAATCAAGATTATATTAAAAAACATGGAATTGAGAAGTTTTTAGAAAAAGAAAAGAAAAAATGGAAATGTCCAAAATGTAGTGGGATAGTAACATGTCATGGTGGAATGTGTTTGTCTTGTGGTTATATAAAATTTAAAAATTGAGGGGATTATGGCTTACAACGTTTATGTTATTGAACTTGATAAAGAAGTATTGAGTTCGAAAAAATTCAGAGAAAAAAATCCTAATATGAATGCTAGATTTGCATGTTTTTATGTTGGTCAAACAACCCATAATCCTATTACCAGGTTTAAACAGCATAAATCAGGTTATAAGGCAAATAGATTTGCTAAAAAATATGGACTTAGACTTGTACCAAAGATATTTTCGAAGTTTAATCCAATTGCAAAACGGAAAGAGGCAGAACAAACCGAACAATGGATTGCTGAAAAGTTAAGGGAAAAAGGGCATGGTGTTTGGTCAAATTAAAAGAGGTAAATTTCAAAACTGGTAGTTTTTTATATCAGGCTAACGATTAAAATGTCCATAATATTGCAATAAAATTCTCTGTAACTATACCTTTATAATATTCCCTTTGTATGTAACCGCAACACGGATACTCACCAAAAGTTTCATCTAATAATTTAAGTGTTCTACCTTGGCTTTCTATTTTTGTATATTCTAAGGTCTTTACTGGTAAAAACCTAAAGTCTCCCTCTTCATTTTTTTCAAGATAAGATATTTTTCCGATTAGTATAATTCTTGATGAGGCTAAGGTTTTTGCTTTTGGTATTTTAATTATTAGACTTCCCCAGTCGCTTTCAGCATTCATCACATCTTTTGCTTTTACCTGAATATTGTATGTATTTTGTTCATCCCATGTATGACTTACAATTATTTCTTCACCTGATGCATATGGGCCAATCCAGTTTGTATTTGTACCATCATCCCATTCAACATAATAGTATAATTCTTGACCTTCTGGATCTGTTGATTGTATTGTGAAATCATATTCAATTCCTGGTTCTCCTTTTTCCGGACCGTTTATATTAGGTATTTCTGGAGGTTGGTTTCCCAATAATCCCAAATAGGTTTTAAGAAATTCATCCCATTGTGTGTCAATAGCAAATAATGTCTCTTCATAAGGCGAGGGTAGCACATCATATCTAAGACTATTATTGTAATCACTGGTTCTTCTCGGGAAGTAAATACTCAGCCCATGAGCGGGATCATCAATTAAATGTTTGTTTGCAATAACTGCGGTGTCCATGATGCCCATGATATTATTTTTTATGTTGACAACATCCGGGTCATTAATTGTAAGAAGCTCTAAAAAATCGTAAAAATCAATGTAATAATCAATATCCCATAATAGCGCATATATTCTGGCACTTGTAAGGGCTGATGTTATTTGGTCTCTATACTGGTCAAGATTATCCATGAACTCTACAGCCAAATCATTTATTTGTATTCCAAGGTCACCTAGGTAACTTAATTCTGTTGCTGCCATTGTTGTAATCATATCATACTGAGGTAGGTTTTGTGGGACAAAATAATCAACAGTTGTAATTGCATAATCTGAGGCCGTCATTTGAGGATCTGCGATTAACTCATTGAATGCCTCGGTATAAGGCCAATCACCAAGCAATGCGCATTCTGGGTATGCCATAAAAATATCTACACAATTTTTGATTTGATATGCAACTTCTGTATTACCAGTCATACAAGTCTCAATACCCAGTATGTCTAGTTTATCTGCACCATTGTTTGTTATTTGATTTAAAGCATCAAGAAGCTCAGGCATAGTTATCATTATTCCATCACCATGATCATCCCAGCATATTCCCTGCCAACCGCTGCCCTTGTTACTTGAAATAATTAATTCATAGTGATTAGCAGGATAATCACTTTTTACCTTTAGAACATAATCTCTAATAGTATCAGCATCATCCATGTTTGATTCAGTTTCCCAGGTCTGTTGATCAAGAGTAGTTCCAACTAAATAATACAGTCTAGTATCATCTTCTTGGTTTTGATCAATTAAAATGGTTATTTGAACATCAGATGTTGATCCAACCTGTCTAATTTCTTCCAATATCACTCCTTGTGCTGCAGATAAAGCATTATCGCCATTAAGATAAACCATTATTGCCCATTCTAGGCTTCTGTTGTTTTCTGTTTTTCTAGTTGTATTGTCTGCGCCTATAATTGCCTGTGAACCAAGCAATAAAATTCCAACTAATGCGATTATCAATATTTTTCTCATTTTTTCACCCCCTCAGATAAGAACGTTATTGAGTCTTAGTATTTGTTATTAAGTCTTTGCACGAAATAATAATTTTATTTTAAATAATTTGACAAAATACAAAAACAATGTCGTACCTAGCAGGTTTCAATGTATATGATTGGAGATTAATATATAATCATAACTTTGTGATTTTTCCAATTTTTTAAATGAAAACATACAATTGTATAGTTTTCTAATGGAAAATTTTATATTTACAGCCTGAATTTAAAAGATGGGGGAAAAGATATGATAGGAAATAATTTATTTAAAAAAGCAGTAGTTGTAAGCTTAGTTATCATCTTTTGTAGCATTGCCATTTCACCGGCTTTAGGAATATCTAATTTATTAAGATTGGAAGAAAAGAGTTCTTTGGTTGGTCAAGAGTACCTGCTTCCACCACCGCAATTTATTGATATGTCTTTTGAAAAGTCAATTATGCGCAGAATGTCAATGAGGAATTTTACTGATGAGCCGGTTACAGATGAAGAGCTTTCTACTGTTCTTTGGGCAGCATATGGCCTCAGGGATGATGGAAAGCTGACTGTAGCTGAAATTGATGGATCTCATGCAGCTGTCATATATGTTCTTTTGGAGGATGTTTATAAATATAATCCTGTGAATCATTCATTGGTTTTTTATAAAGAAGGCGATTATAGAGATATTGTTGGATGGCAATATAGTGCACCTGTTCAGTTAGGTTTGTGTTGGAATACTGATATTGCAGATGCGAATTTTGGCAGTGCTGAACTTGGAGCAGTAGGCCAGAATATTTACTTTGCCGCTAATGCTATTGGTTTAGGTACCGTTATAACAGCACAGGGTGACCCGCCTGCAATTACACCAGTTGGGCTGCCTGAAAATGAACATGGCATGGGCATTATGCCACTTGGCCATATAGAGTTTGATTATAATTTTAAATATAGACCGATGCTCTTTTCTTTTCTTCCTCGTGTTACATTTTCAGATACAGAATTGACAACAGCACTTGAGGAGCGAGATGAAGTAACATCATGGGAGAGTGATTCTATTTCAAGAAAAGATTTAAGTCATCTTATCTGGGCATCCTACGGCTACTCGTACTATCTTGATAAAAGCGGGTCAAATGTGGTAAAAAGGCATCATACTGTTCCTAGTGCTCATGGATATTATCCATTCCGTATCTATGCTGCTGCCCGCAATGGTGTTTTCCGTTTTATGTATGGTCTGTATAATATAGATCTATGGGGGCTTCCTGTTGTTTCCTTTTTATTACCAGTTAAGTTGGGTGATAAAAGATCTGAAATTGCTCAAGCAACTGAGTCATTTGCCTCTGATGCGCCATTGAATATTATTATTGTTTTAGATATTGACAAAACAAATCAATGGGATGATTTATCTGCTGAAAGTATACGTTGGATTTGGTATTACGAGGCAGGAGCTGCTGCACATAATATACTTTTGCAGGCTACATCTCGCGGACTTAACGGTAACATTTTAACAATTAATGATAAAGAAGCTATTTGTTCTTTACTTAGATTAGATGCAGAGAACTATGATCCTATGTTTGTTGTACCAGTAGGTTAATATCTCAGATTTAATGTATTTATTGAACATATTAAATCTTTATTTCGAATATTTATTATTTTGTTCAATAAATCAAAAAGAAATTTTATGATGGGGTGTCTCTTAGTTATATTTGGTATGTATCAGTAATATAATTTGATTTTAAGAGGTAAAAATATGAGGAAAAAAAGTGAATCAATAACCAAACAAATTAAAAAAACAAAGGGGCGTGATGTCGATAACTAAGGATAAAAAAAACATATATATTATTAAAGGAACTGGTGGTAATGTTAAGAAATTTTTCAAAGCAATGGAAATTCTATGGGGATTAAAGAATATAAAAATTCAAAAATTAGAGTATAAAGAATGCGACATTCTATCAAACCTTACAGATAACCAGAAAAAAATCCTTGATTCAGCAAGAAAGTTTGGATATTATGATTATCCTCGAAAGATAACAAGCGAAGAATTATCTCAAAAAATTGGGATTAAGAAAGATATTACACTTGAAAATTTGCGTAAGGCAGAAAAACGTATTTTTACAAGAATTCTTACTGAAAATTAGGTTTGTAAATGATAAGGCTTTGCTTCTTTAAATTCCTAGCAACTCCAAAAAATAATCTTCTATTTATTCTAAGAAAATGCAATATTATAATAAAAAGTAATTCGTTATGGATTACTATGGGGTTTTTGAGGCATGAGCGTTAATGAAAAATTAAAGAGGCTAAATGTGATGATTTTGTTTATTTTGATTTTCTCAGGTCTATCTGGTTGTATCAATCAGAGTGAAAATGATAACGATACTCCCCTTACTAGAGATTCTTTGGTTATTGGTGTTACAGAATTAAACTTTGGTTTTTATCCCTGGGCAAAGAGCTATGATACTTCTACTATCACTGTCAATATGAATATTTTTAACGCCTTAGTAGAACCTGATCAAATTTTTAGATTAAAACCAAAACTTGCTACATCATGGAATAATCCTAACAATTTAACCTGGAGATTCTACCTTAGAGAAAATGTGAAATTTCACAATGGCTATAGTTTTACTTCAGAAGATGTTAATTACAGTATTGAATATATAAAAGGGGATGTAGGTAGTGGTTTAAGGGATTTATTAGCCTCTGTTGAGAAAGTCGAAATTATTGATGAACACACAGTTGACATAATCACAGATGGACCTTGCCCTGTTCTATTGAATAAACTTGTTGATATCCCAATGTTATCTAAGAGATATCAGGAAGAAACTTCTATTGAATGGCCAATAGGAACTGGACCTTATAAGTTAGTTGGTTATGTTGAAGAGGAGTATGTAATACTCGATAGATTTGATGATTACTGGGGTGGTCCATTAGAAGTGAAAAATGTTACATTTACTAAAATTGATGATGAAGAAGAAATGAAGAATGCAGTAATCGATGGTGAGATAGATATTGCAAGTCATGTTATACCAAGATATTATGAAGAAATTTTAGAATGTCAAGAAGTCGCTGTTGATCGTTGTCCTCATCCTTCAGTAATCTATCTTGGTTTTGATTTCAGAGAAAATGATAGTGTTGGTTACAAGGGAGAAAAAAATCCTTTATCAGATGTAAGAGTAAGAAAAGCAATCTATCATGCAATTAATATAACCAATATTATTGATAATATTTTGAATGGCACTGATTTCGCAGAACCAGCTTCTCAGTTTGTCTCATCCTTAATTTTTGGTTATAATCCAGCCATTGAAAGACTACCATATGATCTTGATAAAGCTAAGGAACTGATGAAAGAAGCAGGATATAAGGATGGATTTGAATTAGTGTTGGATTGTCATAATGATTCCTATACACAGAGGCGGATTGCTGAAAACATCGGAACTCAGTTATCTGAAATAATAGATGTTAAACTTAATTTTCTACCAGTTGAAGATTTCTTTATGAAAATTGTAACCAGAAATACTTCGTCTTATATCCTTGGTTGGCTTGTTGCAACAGGAGATGCTGGAGAAATTTTTGATTATATGCTGAGAACTGTTGACAAAGAAGTAGGTATTGGAACATATAATCTTGGATTTTATTCAAATTCAGAGGTAGATAGCATTGGGGAGAATGTCTCTCATATTTTAGATCCGGATGAGAGACTTGAACTTATGCAGGAAGGATTTCGGATAGCAATGGAAGATGTAGCTTGGGTCCCATTATACGTTCCAAGATGTATTTATGGAATTGCAGACTATATCACTTGGAATCCAAAACCAAACATGGTATTGGCAGTGGAGGAAATGGGATTTAAGTGATTGGAGGAACTAAAAAGAATGAAAAAAATGCGCAGTCTAAAAATTAAGATAATATTACCAGTTTTTTTCATATTAATACTGGTTTTTTTAGCTAGTTCTCTGATAATAATTGACCGAGAATATAATGATGCAAAGCATTCTTTAATTGATAATGCTGAATCATATTCAAGTTTATCAGGTGTAACATTAATAAAGTATTTCGATCGTTATTATGAATCTGGTTTCTATCAATTTATACAAATTGTAGATGACTTAATGAAGCTTAACGAAAACGTTTATCAAATACAACTTGTAGATATTAATGGTAAAATCTTATTTGATACCACTGAAATAACAACGAAAACAAAATATAATGAAATAAGTCTTGGAGAAAGATATCTGGAAAGTAGCGACTTAATTGAAAAGTCAAGATCATCAATTGCTTCAAAAGAGATATCTAAAAATGAACAATTTGTAGATATTATTCAACCTTATATCGACGAATGGGGAAGACATGATTTTTCAGTTAGATATCTCTTTTCACTTGCAAGTTTAGAAGAAATGAAACAGGAGATGATTTCTACTGCTTTTATTTCCTCGGGAGTTTTCATTCTAGTCTCATTTTTATTCATTTTTGTACTATTTAATCGATTTATTACTATGCCAATAGGAGAATTAATTAAAGGTGTTAGATCAACAGGTTCAGGGCATTTAGGAAGTAAGGTAAAAATATATTCCAAAGATGAACTAGGTGAATTAGCTCATGCATTTAATAAAATGAGTTTTGATTTGAAAAAAACACAAGACCGTATAAAAGATTATAGTGAAAATCTTGAAAAACTTGTTACAAAAAGGACTGAAGAGCTTGAAGATAAAACGGCTAATCTTGTGAAAATAAATAAAGATCTAATAAAGACTAGGAAAGAATTAGACGCTTTAAATAAGAATTTAGAAAAAAGGATAATAGAAAGAACTGAGGAAGTCGAGCAGCTTTTAAAACAGAAAGATGAATTTATCAATCAACTTAGCCATGATTTGAAAAGCCCATTAATGCCTCTTACAGTTTTAATACCGGTTCTTGAAAAACAAGAAACAGATGAAAATAAAATTGAGATTTTACAAGTGCTACATAGAAATGTTCAATACATGAGGAACATAGCTGTAAAAACCCTTGAACTTGCAAAACTAAATTCCCCAAAAACCAAGTTTTTAATTAAAAAATTAGATTTAAAAGATGAAATAAAGAGAATTATTCAGAACAAAAAAACACTATTTGAAGCGAAAAAAATAAAAGTAAATAATAATGTTACAAAAAAATTGTTAGTAAAAGCTGATAAGTTAAGGCTTGAAGAACTTATTTCAAATTTGCTAGAAAATTCAGTTGAATTCTCAGAAGTTAATGGTAAAATTATTATTGATGCAGAACAAGAAAAGGAATTTGCTAAAATTTCAATAAAAGACACAGGGATAGGTATGACAAAACAACAGATTAAACATGCATTTGAAGAGTTTTACAAGGCAGATCAATCACGTCATGATTTTCATAGTAGCGGACTGGGTCTAACAATATCAAAAAGAATTGTAGAAAAGCATAATGGAAAAATATGGATGGAAAGTACATGTCCTGGCAAAGGAACCACGGTATTTTTCACATTACCATTATATAAAAATAAAGAGGAAGGAAAATAAAAGTCTCAAATATTTAAGGCTTGAGTGATATATAAAAAAATGAAGGTTTGAAAGATATGAAAAAGATAATGTTAGTTGACGATGAACAGGATCAGATTTTTTCTATTAAAACTGGTTTTGAACAGGAATATCCAAATGAATACGAAATTATTGGTGTTGAAAGTGGAAAAAAATGTTTTAAATTATTAGAAAAAAGCGTGAAACCTGATCTTATTTTACTTGATATTATGATGCCGGATATGAATGGTTGGGAAGTTTTTGATAAGTTACGAGCTGATCAATCATGGAAAAAAATACCTGTTATTTTTATTACAGCACGTTCAGATGATTTAGCAGCTAATGCGGGAGCAATGATTGCAGATGATTATATTGAAAAACCTATTGATATTAAAGATTTGAAAACAAGAATTGAAAATGTTTTAAACAAATCTAAAAAATGAGTTTTATTCTTGTTCAGGTAAGAAATTAGTTTTATGGATCTCAGTTACATAAAGATAATTATATGATGTTATATCATCTGGAAATTTGCGTCTTATATCTTCCATTAATTTGTGAAAATGTTCAAAGTTTAATGTAAAAACAGATAATTCTAAATCGTAGCCCCCTACTGCTTTATGAATTTCCCATATGAAGGGTATGTTGCTTAGATAACTAATAATATAATTTTTTTTGTCATAGTTTCTAAGTGATAAATTTACATTGAAAGGTTTAAAACCCAGTTTATTTGTATCTATAGAAATTGAATATCTTTGAATAATTCTCATGTTTATTAGTCTATTAATACGATTAATAATGGTGGTTGATGTCAAGTTAATTTCTTTTGCTATTTTGATACTTGGAATCCTAGAATTTTTTGCTAATAAACATAGAATTTTATAATCTATATCGTCGATATCTACTATTTTACCGGTATATCTGTATTCATATGCTTTTTCGTCAGAGTGAGGCAATTCAGTAAATAAAGTTGCATGTTTATAGCCGAATTTTTCGTACAACTGAGAAAAATCAATTTCTTTTAAAAAATATCTATAGCGTTTTAATGTTTCTTCATAAAATGAATAGAAATCATTTGGATTTTTTACTAATATAGCTGTTGTAAAATCATATCTTCCTTTAGATGAAGCTGCGCTCCAAGTATTTTTGTAATTTACGAAATAATTAATGATTTCCTTTTCTTTTTCTGGTGATGCATATTGGAAAACAAAATTCAGCCGATATACAGTATATCCTAGCTTGAATACATCTATCATAGTATTAAAATTTTGAATTATATTTTCTTTTACAAGTCGATCTATACGGTATTTTACGACGGTTTTTGGTAAACCAACCTTTTTCCCTATAGAAGATAAAGAATCTCTTGAATTTAAAAGAAGATGGTACAATATTTTATGATCTCTGGAGTCTAAATTCTGCATTTATAGATAGTCCCCCAATTTTTCAAATAGATTATTTGTACTTATTCAAATATTAAAGATAAATCTTTTGATTTTGTTCAAATATTTCATAATAACTCTTTTTTTCTAAAAAAAGTTTTAAAACATAATACAAAGAAGGATTAAAAAATATGAAGAAAATGTTGCCATTATTGGTGATAGGGGTTTTAGTCCTTAGTGGACTTGGAGCTGGAGTTGCCATTGGTGAAGAAATTAAACAAGAAACCCAGCGCTCATATCCTAACATCCAGACGATAAATAACGATAAATTTGAAATCGTAGCAAAATATTCCTATATCCGGAGTTACCCTGAGGGTGGGGGGATATTTATAATTAAAATGACTCCAAAAAATGGTTTTTCTGGTTATGTATCTTTACAAATCAATGCTGATCCTAATTTAAATGCACAATTGGATAGAGAAAACTTGAATAAACAATCACAGGTTGCAGAGCTCACCATACAGCCTAATGAATTAACTGAACTCAAAACTTATGAAATTGTACTTACAGCCACTTATCACAAGAAATCAAGGCATGCGACATTCCTCAATTGGATTAGTAAGATAAAGTTCCCTATTTTATCATACTTAATTAGTCGTTTATTTAATCGTTGCAACGGTGATTCTGGTGGTACACATTTGTCTCATATTGATGAGACACTTGTACTAGAGGTTGAGATGTTCGATTGGAGCTCAGATAATCTTCCTGATGCAATTATAAAACGAGACGAGCTTATTGATTGGCTTGAAGCTGAGCACCCTGAATTTGGTACCTTCTCAGGTGAGAATTGGTTTGCATATGTAACATATCCAGCACATTTAATTGTCGAACATTGGACATTTTTATATGAAAAATGGGAGATGCGGATTTGTTACCACGTTATGATTCCCCCTCATAATTGGTCGAAGCTTTGGTTACGTCCGCGGGGTGAAGTAGATGCTGTTTTTGCAGCAAAACGTGAATATGATGGAACAGCTTACGAAATACCAGTTTCTGATTATCCTACCTTTTATGGATATTAATTTAGTCGTTTGCTCTAGTTGCTAGGTATAATTATCATACCTAGCAGGTTTTAATCAGGGTACAGTGAAAAGGTTTTTTAAAGAAACAAATGTTATGAAATAAGGAGGAAGGTGATATGAGTAAATCCAAGAGCAAAAAAGATATGTTTTCAGGAAAGAAACCTGCGCCTTTAACAAAGAAGGAAAGAAAGGCACGTAAGAAGAAGAGAAAAGGAAAAAATTAACTTTTTTTTTATTTATCTGATTTTCAAAAAAAGAAAAAATATTGATTTTTTTTTCAAATTATTATACCTGGCAGGTTTGTTGATGGGTACAGTGATTAGAGAAAAGTAAATCAATATCCAAACTTTCTTTCATATTCTTTATGAGGAAACCACTCAAGAATTAGATTAATAATCATTAATTTGTCTTCAAAAATTGAATATATCAATCTCCATCCGTCTGGAAGGTCATATTTCCATAGATTATTAATTTGATAATTTTTAATATAACCTTTAGGCCATAGTTTTCTAGGAATTTTTACTCCACATATTGGATTTTTCTTTAGGTCATCTATTGCCCTTTCGATAAATTCATAAAGTTGTTTATCTTCAAATTTTCCTTCTTTTAACTTATCAAAGTTATTTTCCAATTTGGGGTTTGCAAAAGCAACATAAATTGGTTTATCGCTCATCTTAATTTAACACCTGAAGATTTTATTTTTTCAATCATTTCAGGATTCCAGGTCCATACGATTCGCCCATCATCGTCTATCAAGATTTTTCCTGATTCTTCCAGATAATCGAGTATCATGCAAAAGGTCTGATACATTACTTTTTTTGGGAGAGCTTTCCAAAGCTCGGTTTTTTTTGGATAATCCATTTTTTGAATTGTATCTTCTACCATTAAAATTGTATCTAGTTGTGGATAGTGTATTTTCTTTGTCATTTCGACAAACCTATTATATAAATTTATATAACTCTTATATTTAATATTTTTGGTTAAATTTGTCATATTTATCAAATTACATATTGTAAAATCATGTTTATATACTTCAAGTAGAGGTTATTGAAAGTATTATTTTTTAAAATATATATTAAACTCTAATCATAATTGATACTAGAGTTTTAAAATCCAATCATATTTTATGATAAGAGTCTAAGAAAATCTAATATGTATAGTGATTAGAGGCTAAGAGTCATGTCACATTTTATGATTAGAGTTTGTTAGATAATTATCATACTTAGCAGGTTATAATCATAGCCTCAATCAAACATACATCAAAATACTATCAAACTCTAATCAAAACCTTGATTAGAGTTTAATATGTGATATTATAATTTGACAGTTATATTTAAATTGTAGCCTGATATAACTATTTTGTTAAGGGAGGTAAATAAAAAATGAAGAAGATAATATTTAATTTTTTTATATGTACAATACTTATATTTGCTGCTGTTTTACCAGTAACAGGTCAAATACATAAAATAAACACCAAAGAGGTCAATGAAAACTTTAATTTTATTATGGACAAGTATCCTCTCCCACCTCCAATATCAATTGATATGGTGCTTGAAGAATCTATTTGCCGGAGGATGTCAGTAAGATCATATACTGGAGAAGCTGTTACTGATGAAGAATTATCCACAATTTTATGGGCTGCTTATGGTCTAACAGAAAATGGTAATCGCTCAATATTTAATCCAGATGGAACATATTCAACTATAATTTATGTGATTAGGAGTGAGGCTACATACAAGTATGTTCCTGAAGATCACTCCTTATCTCTATACAAAAGTGGGAACTATTTGAATATTGGTCAGTACGACAATGCTCCAGTCAAATTTGGTCTTGTCTGGGATATGAATACCGAATCAGATGAATTGATAGGAATGGCGGACATAGGAATGATAGGGCAGAGCATCTATTTTGATGCAAACGCTCTTGATTTAGGAACTGTTACGACTGGAATGTATGTTGATGAGCTTTTTCAACTTGGCATTCCTTCAAATGAAAAACCTGAAATAATCATGCCACTTGGACACCCTTCTTCGCCTTATGATTTTACATATGATCCACTTCCAGCATCAAACTTACCTGCAGTTATAGATAATACTTTCAGTCTTGAAGATGCAATTAATAATCGACAAATAATAGACATTTGGGATGACATTCCTCTATCACTGCTGGAGCAATCTCAATTAATTTGGAGCTCATATGGATATTCATATTTGTATGATAATATAAATAACAAAAGACATCGGACGCTACCTAGTGCAATTGGTTATTATCCTTTCAAAATTTTTGCTGCAAACCATAGTGGTGTGTATCAGTATTTGCCTAGTACTCATTCCATCACTGAAATCCTTCAAGGTGATCAACGTGAGGAGATAAAAAACTGTGTTGAATATAATAATATCATGATTGATACAGCATCGTTTATTATTGTTCCATTTCTTGATACTAATATTGGAAGTTCTCAGTATCAAAGATTTTGGTATTATGAGAATGGCGCAATAATAAATAATGTTCTTCTAGAAGCAACTGCATTAAATCTACAAACGAATGTTATTTATGATATTTCTAATGAAGCAGGATTGCGTTCTGCATTAGGGATATCTTCGCAAACAAACCTTGTACCATTATCTGTTGTTCCAGTTGGTAATCCCTTTATCAGTCCAAATACCCCTCCCGAAAATCCTGATATTGATGGTACAACTAGTGGAAACGCAGGTACATCTTACACATATACATTTAATTCAGTAGATCCGGATGATGACGATGTTTACTACTACATTGAGTGGGGGGATGGTATTACTGAAGATTGGGATGGCCCTCACGTTTCTGGGGTAGATGTAGATATTGCCCATACATATGAAAACCAAGGAACATTTACCATTGAAGCAAAAGCAAAAGATTCAAATAGTGCTGAGAGTGGTTGGTCAACATTACAAGTCACAATGCCTAGAAACAAAGCGTTAACTAATCCGCTGTTTTTGAGAGCTCTTGAACGATTCCCAAATACGTTTCCAGTTTTACGATATATCTTTAGATTGTAATTAATATGCAATGATTATAGGTTTAGACTAGCATAAATGTTTTATGATTAGAGTTTGTTGGATATAATTATCATATCTAGTAGGTTTTGTATCTAGGGTTCCTTTTTCATCTCATGGCATATCCACCATGTGGCTCCTATTGCAATGGGAATTCCGAATATGATTAAAATCCAGATTATTACCCAAAGATAAGAATAAACAAGATAGTCAAATGACCAATCTGCAAAAGGCTTATCCCAATTTCCATCAAAGTATACCTTGATTACGAACGCGATATTGATCAATAGCGATATTCCTCCGCCACCGTCTGTTGTCCGCGAATGTTTACCGAAAAGATGTCCGCGCCTATATTCTTTCCTTTCCTCATCAGGTAATTTTTTCCACCATAGCCGCCAAACTGCTACTACTGCTAAAATTACAGGGATTACGATGAAGAGAACTTCCCAGAAAATCATATGTATTAAAAAGGTCACGAGATGTCCCATTGCCCATTGATCTAAAATCATAGGTACCAGACCAGTTAATTGAGCCTCTCCTACGAACCATAAAAAGACAAGAATTGCACCGATTACTGCCAAAATAGCTCCTACTACAAATAAAACAAGCATTTTCCAATGCTTTCTCAAGAATTTTTTCCAGATCTTCTCACTATTTTCCACCATCATAAATTTCCTCTCCCGTTTTACTATGAATAATGTTTTTGTTTATAAAGGTTTAATTTCATACCTAGCAGGTTTTTATTCTAGATGGATACAGTGATTAGAGGTTAAGAGTTGCATTATGTTTTATGATTAGAAATATCTCTTATAGATGTTTTTTCTATGGCTAATAGCAAGAACGTGAATTCTTTTCTTTGTTTTATCAATATCAGCAATTACTCGATAACCGCCAACTCGTAATTTATATTCATCTCTTTTTGTTAATCTTTCGAAATAATGAAATGGTTTTTCTTTGGTTGATATTATTTTTTCAAAAATTCTTTCTTTAATTTTATGTTCTAATTTTTCTAGAGATTCTATTGCTTTTTCATCAAATATCACTTCATACATCTAAGCAAGGCCTAATCTTTTTTTAGCCTCTTCCTCAGTTAAGAAATGCCCTTGTTTTATTCTTTTTCTTGCTTGTTCTATTGCATGAATGGTTTCTCTGGAAAGTTCTGGATCTTTTTTTATTGACTTTACTATGTATATGAGTTTTTTTAATACTTCATCATAGCTTTCATTTTTGTATTCTCTGAATTGATCGATTTCTGCTTTTGTATCTTTATGTATCTTTATAGTTGTTGCATTCATAATACTATAGTATACTTATGTATACCGTAGTATATTAAACTTACTACGGACATTTTTTTATCATGTCAAAGAGACTATGAGTTATTTATGGACGAATTGCTTTACAAGGACAGTTAGTAGGTTATTGAAAGTATTATCTTGTAGAATTTACTAGGAATAATTATCATACCTAGCAGGTTAACTTTAACAGATATAAGCTACCTAAAACCTACAATTTCACTTTGTAATATTTAGCAGGTCTTAGAATTTATAAATTTATTTAAATTGGTTTTAATTAGACATAAAGCGATACAATGAAAGTTAAAATTAGAGTTGTCTCTCAAAAAGGAATTTGTCATTTAAACCATAAACCTGGAGATGAAATTATAGTATCTGAGAGTGGTATTGATGGGAAGATTTGTATTCATGCACTTTATAGTATACTTCCTAAAGCTTTTTCTTTAATGTATGGGGCAAAATTTTCTTGGATAAAAGAAGGTGAGAATCCGAAACATGCTTGCCCAGATGGTGCTAATCCAGTGATATTCGAGTTAGAAAGAATTGAATGAAATCGTCATGCCTAGCAGGTTTTTAAAGAAACAGCTGTTTCAAAATTGTAGATTCCAGGGGGGCAAATGCGATATTATTGCAATGAATGTAAAAAGACCATCACAATGGAAGAATTTCAATACTCCATGAATAAATTTAGAAAAGCCCTTTGTAAAGTTCATCAGCGTGATAAAAGAATAAGTGGACATACAAAAGGTTTGCAAGACCTAGTTAGAAAAAGACATAAAGATGAATTAAAAAAAGAAATACCAAACTTAAAAACCGTTAAGGATTGGATAAAAGCAGATCTTGAAACCTGGGATAAAGCCATAAAAAAAGAGGGTGATGACCAGTATATGATTAAAACTTCAGAAGAAGATACCAAACACAGTTATTCAAGACATATCAAGAATAAGGATGAATCTAAGACCCAACAAGGGGGGTAAAATCGGCGGCGGAAGAAAATGAGCGGAATTTGTAAAATCTGTGGTGTTAACGAAACTGATAATCCTGATGGTATTTGTGATGATTGTAAGTTTTCAATAATTAGTAGTGATGATATTCCGCCTAATTTTTAATTTTCAATATTGTTAAATCACGGTAACTTATTCTCTTTTTAATGGTTGTGTATTCTCATTCCCGTCTGAGTTGTTATGAACAATGTCCACAGAAGTATAAATTAAAGTATCTTGATAAAGTAGAAACTGAAGTTGAAGAAAGCATTGAAGCATATCTTGGAAGTAGAGTTCATGAAACCTTGGAGAAGTTATATCGAGATCTAGGCTATCAAAAGGCTGATACTCTAGATGAACTCCTTGATTTTTTTCGTAGTGAATGGAAGAAGAATTGGGATGATTCTATCATTATCGTAAAAGAAGAGTATGGTCCCGAAAATTACCTTAAGATGGGTGAGAGATTTATTACTGATTACTACAATAAGTATAAACCATTTGATCAGGGAAGAACTATTGCGCTTGAGGAGCGCGTTCTTATTACTCTTGATGATGCTGGTGATTACAAACTGCAAGGGTATATTGATAGGGTAATGGAATCTGAAGAGGGATATTATGAAGTTCATGATTATAAGACAAATTCTCGGTTGCCTCTTCCTGATTATTTAGATAATGATCGTCAGCTTGCTTTGTATGCTATTGGTATAAAGAAACGGTATCCTGATGTAAAAGATGTAAAGTTGGTGTGGCATTTCCTTGCATTTGACAAAGAGATCGATTCTACCAGAACTGATAAAGAGCTTGAAGCATTAAAGAAAGATGTTATCACGCTTATTGAAAAAATTGAAGGTGAGGAAAAGTTTGAAGCGAATCCGTCACTTCTTTGTGATTGGTGTGAATTTAAACCAATTTGTCGGCAGTGGTCACATCTTTACATGATAAAAGAGAAACCTGAGAATGAATATATGAGTGATCCTGGAGTTAAACTTGTTGATCGGTATGTTGAGTTGACACAAAAAAAGAAACAGGTTACACTTGATCTGTATGCCGAACTTGAAAAAGTGGAAGAAGCGCTCATCAATTTTGCAGAAAAAGAAGGCGTTGATGTTGTTTTTGGTTCTAAAAACAAGGTGAAAATCAAGGAAACAGAGCAGAATAAGTTTCCAGCTAAGCATAGTAAAGAACGTGAAAGGCTTGTTCAATTGCTGAAAGATCGTGGTAGATGGAATGATGTAGTGCAGCTTGATACGGCTGCATTAAATAAAATCATTCAGGAAAAACAATGGGATAATGAACTGTTAGAGATATTGAAGGAATATGTTAAACTAGAGCGATCTAAACGTTTGTATCTCAGTAAGATTAAAAATGATAGTTGATATTCTTTGATAACTGGCGAGGAGATTCCTATTAAAATTGAATTAAACTTTTTAGAAAATATTTTTCACAATTGTTCTGAATTAAAGATTAAAAATTTTGTTAATCAAGGTTTATTCTTGAAATCTATAGGATATAATCTGTCAAATATTGAGATTAGAACATATCCCTTGATGAATATCAGCAAATAATTTTTCAACAGTTAAATCTCTTTAAAGCAAATATTTTATGATAGTTGTGAGGTTTTGCTCAAATGCCTAACCGGTTTTGATTCATTTAACTTGCAATTTTGAAAAAAAAGACTAATAAAAAAGTTTAGAAAAATTACAAACTTCCATTTACTTCCATCCTATTCTTTAATAAGTGGAACTTTTCTCCAAACATTGTTAGAAATTTCATGCTCCCATGTAGTACTGCAATTCAAACAATTATAAATTTCTAATATGCTATAACCTTCATCAGTTTTATCTTCTTGCTCTTTTGATACTATAATCTCTGATTTATCAATAGGTTTTTTTACTGTTTTTATAAAATCCATAGGTCGGCCACAATTAGGACAAAGTTTCTCTTTTTTTGTATCCTTCAAATTCTTCCTCCAACATATTAAATAATTATACAATTAATAAATTTATTTGTTAAATTTTGTTACAATAAATAATCAAGGTTTCACAATTACAATAATAACTAATAATTTTATAAAATTATTTATAATCAATAATTATATATTAATATAATGATTGACATAACGCGAGGTAGTTTTTACAAATATTTTCTATTTGGCAGCCTCTATTTCTCCGAAGGTATAATTATGGCAATAGGCTTTGTAATTATCCCTGTTTATTTTGTAGAAAAAGGTCTTTCTTTTGAACTCGCCGGTCTAGTGCTTGGAGTAATAAGTATTCCTGTAACAATTAAATTTGTATGGGGTGGTATTGTTGATTATTTTATTCGATTTGGCCGAAAGTTGTTCATAATTCTTGGAGGATTACTGATTGCTATTGGCCTTTTTTCCGTTATCTTCATAGATCCATCTGTTGCACTGATACCATTTGTATTGTTTTTATTCATAACCGTTTGTGGAGTAGGATTTCTGGATGTCTCCTCAGACGCATGGGCAATTGAAATTGGCCTTGAAGAAGAATTAGGTAAAATAAATGGCTCAATGTTTGCCGGGCAATATGCTGGTATGGCAGTTGGTTCATCTTTACTTGCAGCCATCGCCCAATTCTATGGCTATCACATGGCGTTTTTGGTAGCTGGCTTAATAGTTGTTCTCATAATTTTATTTCCTCTCGTAATAAAAGAAACCAAAAAAAGGATAAAACATCAAAAGATGGGAAAGACTCTCATAGGGGAATTTAAGAAAAAACAAACACAACTATTAGCAATTCTTGCCCCCCTTATTGGTATAAATAAAGGATTGCTCATGATTGTAATCCCTATCTATATGAAAGTTGGTTTAAACCTAGAAATCGCTCAAATAGGCCTTATTGTGGCAATATTTCCGATAACCTCAGTGGTTGGCTCAATTGTAGGAGGAGCAACAGCGGATAAATGGACAAGAAAAAAGACGCTGAACCTTTTAGTTTGGATAAGTCTTGTTTTCTCAGCCTCACTCATACTTGCAGATACTTGGATTATCCTAGCTGCAATTTATGGAATAATTGGATTTTTTCAAGGTGGAGTTATGACTGTTAAATGTGCTATGCTTATGGGTGCGACAAATCCAAAAGTAGGTGCAACACAATTTTCAATTTTAACAAGTCTTTCAAATGTTGGTATGCTGACAGGAGAGACGATAAGCGGGACATTGATTGCTGTGTTTGGTTTCACCCGAACATTCCTCTATTCTGCATGGTTTTTCGGTCCAGCGCTATTAGTGGTTCATTTCTATAAAGAGAAAAAACAAAAGGAAGAAACCAAATCTTGATAAGAATTAACACCACATCTTAGCCACATGGCGCGATACTGACCTTAAAACATGGACAGCATGTGGATTAATTCTAATCCATTGATCATAATTTTTCGCAATCATTAAGAACATAAATTTTGTTTCAGATTTCAACAACATTTATTGGTGCGGAGGCATTTATTGGATCCTGCTTTTATAATAATCGGCGGTAGCACTATTGCTATAGCTTTCTATGTTGCATGGAGTATTGGTGCTAATGATGTAGCAAATTCCATGGGAACCTCTGTAGGTAGCAAAGCTATAACAATAAGACAAGCTATTTTAATTGCCGGTATTTTTGAATTTGCTGGAGCTGTATTAATTGGCATTCATGTAACAAAAACAATACAACATGGAATTTTGGATCCTGCGATATTTTCAGCGGATCCAAATATTTATATTTACGGTATGCTTGCCTCGTTACTCGCTGCTGCTATATGGATTTCGATTTCGACATATTTTACCTTACCAATATCAACATCTCAATCTATAGTTGGAGCATTACTTGGTTTCGGTGTTGTTGCAGCAGGCGTTTCAGCGGTTAGCTGGGGAAAATTTATTCAAATTGGGGAAAGCTGGATTTTATCCCCTCTTGTTGGTGCAGCACTTGCATTTTTTATTTTCTTTATCATAAAAAAAGTTATATTTGATACAAATAAACCATTTGAATCTACTAAAAAAGCACTTCCGTTTTTCACGTTTGCTCTTATTTCTGTTATTATATTTTCTATTTTTAAAAGTCTTGAATGCACAGATTTCCCAACTGTTAGTTTTTCAACAGTTTTGGGGATAACACTGGGTGTTAGTGTTATTTCTGCTGCTCTTAGTCATGTGCTTGTAAATCGTTATAAACCAGGTAAGCTAGAGACTGATCATGAAGTGTATCATTCTATCGAACATGTTTTTATTTATCTTCAGATAATAACTGCATGTTTTGTTGCCTTTGCTCATGGTTCAAATGATGTAGCAAATGCTATTGGTCCCTTGGCTGCTGTTGTAAACCTTCTTCAATCAGGTGATATTGAAAAAGTGATTGGAGTTCCTTTATGGTTGGTCGTCCTTGGTGGTACAGGAATTGTCATAGGTCTTGCAACATGGGGGTATAAAGTCATTGGTACAATTGGTAAAAAAATCACAGAGATCACTCCAACAAGGGGTTTTTCTGCAGAGTTTAGTACGGCACTAGTCGTTCTGGCTTGCTCTCGACTTGGTTTACCTGTTTCGACGTCGCAGGTACTTGTTGGTTCTGTAATTGGGATTGGGTTTGCAAAAGGTATTGTTGCTGTGGATTTGAAGATAATAAAAAGAATCGTGGCAAGTTGGGTAATAACAGTTCCAGTTTCTGCGGTCACAGCAGCGGTAATTTTTATATGTCTAAGAGCAATAGTATAATGAAATATAGGTGGAAAAATGGGAGAGAAAAAAGATCATTTCAGAGTCCCAGTTATTGATACATTAAGAAGGAAATCACCATTTGACCAATTACTTGAACATATGTTGAAAGTCATAGAATGTATCGATATTTTAGGAGATGGATTAATTGATTATTATAAGGGGGATTACAAAGATTTTTCAGATCTGGCAAAGAAAGTATCTAAAATTGAACACGAGGCAGATATTATTAAAAGCAACCTTAGAAATCATCTCCCAAAAACTCTTTTTATGCCTGTTGATAAGGGAAAATTTTTATGGGCATTAAGAGAACAGGATAAAATTTTGGATCATGCAGAAAATTTGGTAAAAATGCTGGACTTGCGTCACACAAAAATACCAAAAGAACTACAAGAAAATTTTATTGAACATTTTAAACAAGTAATGAATACAGTAAAGGCTATGGAAGATGCCGTATGCAACATCAGAGATTTAGTTGAAACAAGTTTTGTAAAACGTGAAAGAGAGCAAACAAAACAATTTGTTTATAAAGTTCATGAGTTTGAATGGAAAGCAGATGAATTAAAATATACACTGACCAAAGGCATCTATAAACTTGAAAAGAAACTAAATCCAATGGATACATATCATCTATTAAAGATTGCTGATTGGGTTGATGATATAGCAGATCATTCAGAAAATGTGGCAGATTGGCTTAGATCTATGATAGCTAAATAATTTTACCCTTGCATTTTTAATAAATTTATAATATTAAGTAATTTGTAAGGGTAAATATGTCCATAAACCTACTAGTTATTATTTCAAATATCTAATCATAAATAGTGATTATGTGCAGCATTTCTCCTTAGAAACTCTAATCAGGGTACAGTGATTAGAGATTAAGACTAGTATTACATATTATGATTAGATTCTTTTTAAAAAAGATTTATATATCTCGTAATCTTTAATTTTTTTTAAAAGGGGAGGAATAAAATGGATAGGTCAATTCTTAATAAAAAAGGGATTGTCTTTACTGTAATTGTCTTATTTATCTGTATGAGTGTTATTCAATCAACGGGTTCTAGAGTTGAAAAGAAATCCAATACTTTATCATATTCTGAAAATTCAACGTTATGTGGATATATGACAGATTTTGAAACTGGAGAACCTATTTTTGAGGCATGGATAACATTCTTTACTGAAGATTATCAAGGTCATGACTATGAATATGAAGTAATGTCTGATGAAAACGGTTTTTATATTGTTGAAAATGTTGCAGCGGGTTATTGTATAGATTATGGAGCTTGGGCAACAGGTTATCATATGTATTTTGGTTATGAAAATTTTGAAATACCTGAAAACGAAACTGTTTGGGTAAATATGACTATGTATCCACTTCAACCAGAAACATCAGAAGTACGTGGATATGTATATGACAATTACACTGGTAAACCAATTTTTAACTTAACAATAGTCATGCATTGGTTTGATGTACATGGACTATTAAATTACAACGGCTCTGCAACTGACGAAAAAGGATATTATTCAATGAATATGGGTGCAGGTGAATTTGGCCTTTATACATGGACTGATGACTATATTGTTCAAGCAACATCAATGTACAATGTTAGTGATTATGAATTATTTTGGATAAATTTCTCACTTGACCCTGTTATTACTATTAAAATTTTAAAACCAGAAGATGGATTTTATTTTAAAAATAATAAGATTTTCTCGTTTTATTTTCCGATAATAATTGGTCCTATTGATATTGAATTTAATGTTACTTTGCATGAAGGTTATCCAATCGATCATGTAGAAATATTAATTGATGGTATTTCTAAACAAAATTACACAACTGAACCTTACATTTACCATTGGGATGAAAAAACACCATTGAGATTTCGTCATACACTCAAGATAATTGCTCATAGAGATTGGTATGAAAACAGAATCAGGGAGCTTGAGGTTTGGAAATTCTTTTGAGATGAAATCATATCTAGCAGGTTTTCTAAATGTACAGTGATTAGAGGTTAAGAGTTGCATTATGTTTTATGATTAGAGTTTGTCAGATAATAATTTCATACTTAGCAGGTTTTTTCCAATGATATTATTAATTATTTTGTAATATGAGATTTTGATATGCCTAAATTTGGAAAGTGGACCTCGGTATGGGGTATTGTTACAATTTTGCTAATTATTGAGTCGATTATTTTTGCCGGTATTCTTCTTTTTTATCGTAATTTAGTAATTGAGTATCTTGATTATTTTGGATGGGGGTTGTTAATCCTATCGATTTATTTTGCTCTTGCCCCGGTTTATATTTTTAAGAAAAAAGCAAAGGTTCCTAAGGGTAAAAGCTACATTCATACAAAAACTATTGTTGATACAGGCGTATTTAGTATAGTTCGGCATCCTCAATATCTATCAATGCTTCTAGTAGAAATTGGCATTGTTCTAATTGTTCAGCATTGGTTAATTTTAATTCTCAGCATTATTTGCATAATCTTAACCTATTATGGGATTTTATTGCAGGATAAGATTCTTGTAAGAAAATTTAAGGATGATTACATTGAATATATGAAAAAAGTACCGAGAACAAATTTTTTATTAGGAATTATTAAGATGATTTTTAAAGGATTAGGGGTCTAAAAATATGTCATTGATTCCAGCGTTTGAAATTGGTTTATGGAATGCATGGCTTCTTATGATTTGGCTTGTATTATTACCAATTATTACAAATTTATTAATAAAAGATAAAAATACTTCTAAAAAATTGAGAACTTCTGTTCCTGTAAAGTTTGAAAAAACATTAAACATAATGTCTATGTCTGTCGTAATATTTGGATTTATTTACTCTATCTTTTTACCAATTAAGTATGGTACTATCTGGTTTTTTATTGGTGGAATATTTTTTTTAATAGGTTTTATTCTATACTCTTCAGCTATTGTGTCACTACGAAATGTTTCAGCCAATAAACCTTTTGATAAAGGATCTTATAGATTTTCAAGACACCCTCTTTATGTATCCATGATATTTATCTTTTTAAGTGTCATAATTATTTGTTTTTCATGGGTTTTTTTAGTTCTATTAGCAATACTTTTAGTTCATCTTGTAATTGTAGTACCTGCGGAAGAAAAGTTCTGCCTTGAGAAATATGGTGAAGAATATAGTGAGTATATGAGAAAAACTACAAGATGGATTGGTATACCTAAAAAAATAAATAGATCATAACTAGGAGGTTATTTTCTTAGTTATTCAGAAAGATCATTAATGGTAGTATAAAGTAGAATAGCTGAAATGGTGTGACTCCTAATCTTTCTAGTAAACCTCTGTAATTTCCTTCTATAAAGATTCCTGAAATAATTAATAGTATCAATGCAACTACTGCTGAAACAACTGAATATATTGCAAAAGTACTCCAACCTGGAACCATATTTAATCTAAACCAAAGCGCGATCATTCCAGCAATTGTGAGTATGCCCATTAAAATTACTAGAATCAAATGCATTTTTCCTCTCCAGGTAGTCATTTCACCACCTTCGTCAAGTGGGAAGAAGAAGGCGATGAGAATTCCTAAAATTGAAGCAATGATGAATAAATAAGGTCCAATGATTGATCCTCCATCTTTCAGTCCCTCATGTAGCCCTAAATAAAATAAAAATAACAAGACACTTGAAATTATAATAAAGGTTTGCATTAATCGCTGGTTTGGTGCTCTAACTGCAAACAATGAACTTATATCATGTTTGATATGGCTATAGTCTGATTGTAACTTTCCACCGACAATCCACATTAAAGTATATACAATTGGACTGAGCATTCCACATATTGCTAAAATCTGATATATGTTCATATTGCCGTCACCATATTCATTTCTTTAGCTTAAGTTTTTCAGCAAAATCTTCTGCGTTTTTAAGGTCTTCTGCATTAGGCCGGCCCTTATTCATCCCCCCAAGATATTTCATGAAACTATTCGTGTTAAACCCTTTGCAAGCAAATTCATCAACGACTATGTAACCTTTAGATTGCAGTTTTTCCCTGAGCGTGGAGTGATCTTTGGCGACTTTTGCTTTTCCCATTATTGCACTAGTTGAGAAAATGAATGCTTTCTTGTCGGTGGCTTGTGGTAGTCTATCAGCGAGATCAAGCAGATCTTCATGGTGTTTTTCACCATATATCCCTGAGCCGAAGCCTATTAGACTATACTCGTGTAGTTCTTCAGGGTTTATTTTCTGTGGCTTTATTATTTGCGCATCAAGAACTTTTGCAAAGACGTTAGCGATTTTCTCAGTATTATGGTGATGATATGAATATACAATCAATAGAGATTTCATTTTTTCAAAGCCTTATTATCGATAGTTATTATTACATGTCCCTTTTTGTGTCCTTTGTCAACATACCTGTGCCCTTCAACAATTTGTTCCATTGGATATGTTTTATCAATTACTGGTTTTAATTTGTTTTTTTCAATGAGTTCTTTTAAAAATATTAGATCTTTAGTCTTAGGTTTTGGTACTTTTGAATGAGATGAATCAAATATCCCATTTTTCTTAAGTATATTTTTACATTTTGACTTTGATATCTTAAATACTGCATCAAATATAATATCATAGACCTCACCACTTTTGGTAAAATCTCCCTTGGTATAATCAATCACTTTATCAGCACCAATTGATTTCACCATTTCTAAATTAGAAGTACTACAAACTCCGGTAACTTCTCCACCATAATACTTTGCAAGTTGAACTGCATAAGTTCCAACACTGCCTGAAGCACCATATATTAGAATTTTTTTTCCTTTTTGGATATTTACTTTTTGCATATGAAGAAGTGCAGTTAATGCACCTGCAGGAACTGCTGCTGCTTCTTCAAAAGTTAAATTTGAAGGTTTTAAAACTACCATTCCTTTTACTTCATCACCATCAATTGCTTTTACACTTGAGTATTCTGCATAACCACCGCCACCAAAACCAGTTAATGCAAAGACCTCATCGCCTTTTTTAAATTCTTTAACGTCTTTACCAACTGTTTCAATTACTCCAGAAACCTCCATGCCTAAAATTGTTCTTTTTGGTTTTGTAATGCCAACAAACAAACGCATAGGTATCCAATATTTTTTTGGAACTCTAAAACCTCTCATCCTTGTATCTCCAACATGTACTGTTGCTGCATTATTTTTTATTAGAACTTCATCATCCTTAGGAGTTGGTTTATCTACTTCTTTAAGTCGAAGAACTTCAGGTGGCCCATATTTTTCATAAACAACTGCTTTCATAATTAATCCTCCCACAAGTTTAATTAGGTATAATAACTCATATATTTATAATATATATAGAGATCATATAGATACAGTGATTAAACTCTATTTCATTTAGGCATGCCATTAAAGAACTGTTTCATTTTCTTTGTGTAATTTTCAAAAGCATTTTGCCCCTTCTTTGTAAGTCTCAGCATTGTATGAGGTTTTTTGCCTACAAATTCTTTAATGATTTCAACATATCCTGCATCTTCAAGTTTGTTCAGATGTGATGAGAGGTTTCCAAATGTTAACCCAGTTTGACGCTTCATAAAAAGGAAATCAGCACTTTCAACAACATACAAATGTGCCATGATGTTGAGACGAGCAGGTTCATGAATTAACTTATCAACACTACTGAGGTGTTGGATGTCGCTGGCAGCTTTGTTTTTCTTAGTTGTCATCGGTTATCTCCTCTTTTGATACCGGATATTTTCGTAGAAATACTAAAAACAATGCGATTCCTGTGATAATGAGGACTCCACCCATGCCAAGAAAGTACATCTCAAGATCCCGTTCTAATGTTTTAAATTCTATCACAGATGCAGCAATGACTCCTATTACAGATAGGGCGGCAAAGATATAATATCGTGTGATTCCCACTTTATAACCTATATAGAGAAATGCACCAGTTGTCAGTATTCCATAAAAAACTAATGACCAATTATGCCAAAGGCTTAGGTCCCAAATATTCCCTATGACAGGTAAGACAAATACCATAAACAAAACGATAAACATATAGAGAAACATTACCACTATAATCTGTTTTGCCATTTTTGAACTTGGTCGAGCATAGCCAATTCTTGGGTATGTAAAATTGTTTCTTATGAAATGCATACACATTGGCCCGAATATTGGTAAGAAAATAAGTAGTATGGGAAGATTTTTTGTGTGAATGTACCCTGCGATTGAGAAAAAAATAACACCGAAAACAAGTTCCATAAGACCATCTTGATTTGAATCTTTAAACGCTTTTTTCTCCATCTGTTTCAGATTAATTTTTTTGGTCATTTTAATGTCCCTATATTATATATGTCGTTTGTAGTATATAATACTTTGCATTACAAAGTTGTTTGCAAATGTAAAAGATTTGTGTTAGCAGGTTCTAATATATGCAATGATTAGAGATTAAGAGTCGCATTATCTTTTATGATTGGAGCTTGTTAGGTAATAATTTCATACCTAGCAGGTTTTAAAAAATAATTAAACCTATTTTTTTATTTTTAAAGGTTTTTTGTATTTTTTGGCATTTCTTTTATGTTCTTCAGGATATAAAACAAATTTCCCTAAACTTGGATCATCTGTGTATCCCATTCTAAAGTCTACTCTATATCTATAAAAAAATGGGTCTCGCCCTAATAAAGAAACAGGTGGATCTTTTGAAGATTCTAATGAAACATTAAATGGAATTTTTTCTACACATTTTTTTCTTGAAGTTCCAAATTTCATTTCAATTTCTATCTCACCAACACTAGTTTTTCCAGTAATTCCACAAGTTTCACCACTTTTTTTAAGTTTTGAGATATTAACTCCAAAAGCATCTTCTACAATTTCTCTTCTAATTATTGAGTAATCAGCTCCTGAATCAACTAATATCCATGTTGGAAAATCTATGGAATTATAAGTTAAAATAATTCGTAACATTGGCCGAAGAACAGTTTTTCCATTAATTTCGATAGGGGTAAACGGATAAGAAAGAGAAGAAGACGAAACGACACCTCAGGTTGTTACGGAGCCTTCAGGAACTCGCAAATACAATGGAATTGTTTTCAGTTGTAATTTTGTAACTTTTTTTAATACAGCTTTTAGTGAATTGTCTCTAGCAATTACCTCTTTATCATGAACCGCAATCCATTGTCCACTATACTTAGATAGACCTTGCATAACTAACCATTGATAATCAGAATTAAGTTGTTTTTCATCGATACTTTTTTTTGGCGAATTCATTTCTAACACCTAATTATTATATCTAGTCATATTAATAATCTTTCTTATAAACTTTAACAAGAGGTCATTGAAAGTATTATTTTTTAAAATATATATTAAACTCTAATCATAAAGTATGATTGGAGCCTAAGAATAGTATTATGTTTTATGATTAGAGTTTGTTAAATATGACATTGTTATGTATATCTAGTGGGATTATTTTGAACAAAATAAATTTTTTAATTAATTTTTAGCTATTTTGTAAAAATTATTAATGTCAACTTTTAATTATTGGCATCTAGTTTCTTTATTAAACACAATTAAAAAAGATGGAGGTAATATAATGAAGAAAAATTTATCATTAAAAATAGTAGGTATTTTTGTAATGGTGATGTTGATTACAACTGCATTACCTGCATTGGGTCAGATAAATAATGTAAAAGTCATTAAAAAAACTTTTAATGATCCCACTTGGGAATGGGCAAGAGGCGGCGGAGGTTTTTCACTTGATTACGGAAAAGATGTCACTGTTGATAATAATGGAAACGTCTACATAATCGGAAAATATTTTGCTTTGGCAACATTCGGAGCAACTACGTTGACTGGTTATGGCCCTATCGATAGCTGGGATATCTTTGTAGCAAAGCTAAACACTAATGGTGACTGGCTATGGGCTGTAGGTGCCGGAGGTACTTTTAATGACGAAGGAGCTGGAATTGCTCTGGATGATGATGGCAACGTCTACATAACTGGGACATTCTACGACGTTGCATGGTTTGGAAACATCACGTTGACTGCATATGGTTATCAAGATATTTTTATAGCAAAACTAGACAACGATGGTAATTGGCTATGGGCTTTGAGAGCTGGTGGGCATGCTGGCGAGTCGGCATATGGGATTGCTGTTGATGGTAGTGGGAACAGTTATGTAACTGGGCATTTCATGAATTTAGCAACGTTTGGGACAATCCCTCTTAATAGTGAGGGAGGTGCTGATGTTTTTGTTGTAAAGCTGGATACTGGTGGAAACTGGTTATGGGCGATACGTGGTGGAGGTAGTTCACCTGATTATGTATGTGATATTGCTTTGGATAGCGATGGAAATACCTATCTAACTGGAGATTTTGAGGGTTCAGCAACGTTTGGAGCAGATACGATCACTAGTTTGGGTAATGTTGATGTTTTTATAGCAAAGCTAGATAACGATGGTAATTGGCTATGGGCTAGAAGCGGTGGTAGCAGTTCAATTGAGAGGGGATATGATGTCGCTGTTGACGATAGTGGAAACGCCTATGTAACTGGAGTGTTTTTGGTGTCAATAACGTTTGGAACGACCACGCTTACCAGCCAAGGCGAGTGGGATGTTTATGTTTTAAAACTAGACACCAACGGAGACTGGCAATGGGCTGTGAGAGGTGGAAGCAGCTCGGCCGACGGCGCATGGGGTATTTCACTTGACAATAGTGGAAACCCCTATATAACTGGAGTATTTACTGATTTCTCAACATTCGGAACAACCACACTAACAAGCCAAGGAATTCGTGATGTTTTTGCTGCAAAATTAGACGTTGATGGAGACTGGCAATGGGCTATAAGTGCTGGTGGAGCTGATTGGGATGAGGGATATGCTGTTGCTGTTGATAGCAGTGGATATGTGTATTCTACAGGGTACTTCGATGTATCCGCAGCTTTTGGAACAACCACTTTAACAAGTGAAGGCGAATATGATGTTTTTATCGCGAAGCTGTCACATGAAGGTGTGAATCAACCCCCAGATACTCCAATAATAACTGGTCCGATTAACGGTAAAGTAGGCACATCTTATGATTATACCTTTAATGCTACCGATCCAAGTTCAGACCCTGTCATGTACATTATAGATTGGGGAGATGATAATACAGAGTGGACAGAATATGGTGATTCAGGTATAGAATTTACCTTAAAACACACCTGGAATGAGAATGGAGAATATACAATCAAAGCGAAAGCAATAGATTTTAATGGTGCTGAGAGTGATTGGGGTGAACATACTGTAACCATGCCAAAAAACAAATTCTTAATGAATACATTAATCCAAAGTTTAATTGAGCGATTCCCGAATGCTTTTCGAATTTTTCGATATATCTTAAGAATATAATAAATGTACAATGATTAGAGATCAATAAAAATATAACATTTTATGATTTTTTCAATTAAAAAAGGTATCAATTTAATGTTTAAATCCCTGATTTTTTTCTTTTGGTGTAATTTTATTTTTATTGAATAGACTCTATAATTAATTTTAACCAGATTATTATCTTTCGTTTAAATTATGAATATGAAGATTTATATATGTATTAGTAGATGATTGTTTATATTTGGGAGGTAAAAAAATATGAAAATATTTCTACCTTTATTGGTAGTAGGGATTTTAGTCCTTGGCGGACTTGGAGCTGTTGGAACTGAAAGTGAAAAAGAAAAATTAATATCTGATACTATCTTTTTTTCACAACCAATTATAAATGAAAAAGAAAAATATGTTTCAATAGAATTAAAGGAATCAACTCACAATTCTATGGATATAGGTAAACCAATGTTACCTGTGGTTACAAAGGTGTATACCTTTCCATTTGGTACTTGTATAGATAATGTTGAAGTGACTTTTTCCGAGGTTATAGAACAGGAGATATCAAAGTCTGTTGAGCCATCACCAGAGGTTTATCCATTGTCGATCAATGCTGTTAATAAAGTTAAAGAACCAGATACTGTGATGATGTATTCTGATATAGATGTATATCCAGAGCAACGATATGGATATAGAACTGCATCTGGTTTAAAGGATGAAGAACATGTTGTTTATCTTATTGTGAATCTTAATGTAGTTCAATATCAACCAAAAGATAACACAATTTTTTATTCCACTAATGCAAAGATCGATATCACATATACTCTACCAGATAATCCTGTATTTTTCCCTGATGAATATGATCTGCTTATCATTGCACCTGCAGAGTTTGAATCACCATTACAACCTCTTGTTGATCATAAAAACAACTTGGATCCACCTGTGAATACAATATTAGTAACAGTGGATGAAATACCATCAGGTGTTGGTGTTGACAGGCAGGAGGATATAAAATATTTTATTAAAGATGCTATAGAAGAATGGGGTATTACATATCTTCTTCTTGTTGGAGCTGGTGTTGAAGGAGAAGAATTATTCCCTGTGAGAAATGCTTGGCTTCCATCTCAACCTCATGAAGAGTATTTCCCAAGTGACCTTTACTATGCAGATATCTATAATGGTACTGGTGGTTTTTCAAATTGGGATTATGATGGTGATGGAAAATATGCTGAGTGGCCTACTGATTTCCCAAATGTAGATGTTGTTCCGGATTTGTATCTTGGAAAACTTCCATGTAACAATGTTGATGAGGTCAATACAATAGTTGATAAAATAATTGATTACAAGGCACATAACAAGATGATGAAGAAGATTTTACAATGCGGAGGCGACTCAGTACCAGGTGACCCAGAAGGAATATACGAGGATGAATTTTCAAATGAAAAAGTCATGGAAAAACTACCAGGTTATACCACAACACAATTATGGGGCTCTAATGGTAAATTAACAAAACAGAATATTGCAAAAGGTTTCAAAAACGGTGTAGATTTTGTTGATTTTTCAGGACATGGAAGCTGGGCTAGCTGGGCTACACATCCACCCAATGATGAAGACACATGGATTCCACCTCCAACATTAATCTCTAATTATGATGCATGGATCTATATGGACTATGACTTTTACATGGTTAACAATGCTAAAAAACTCCCTGTTATCGTTTTTACTGCATGTTCTAATCATAAATATACAGAGTCACCAAACTGTATAGGCTGGAAAGGATTAAGTAAAAAGAATGGTGGTGGTATTGGATCATTTGCTGAAGCCGGTATAGGCTATGGACCCGGTGGAAGTGTATGTGTAGAGACATGTATAGGCTGGATGGAAGTAAAAGCCTTTGAAGAGTTATACAACACAAAGGTACTTGGACAGGCCTGGTCAAATTGTGTCACAGATTACTACACAACTTTTTCAGCAGATTTAGATAGGTATGATTTCCAGACAATGGTAGAATTCTCAATGTTTGGAGACCCAACACTAGTAATTGAAGATGGAGATGATCCAAAAAATATACCAACCAGCACACCATTTTTAAACTTCCTAGAGAATCATCCAAATCTATTCCCAATACTCAGATTATTGTTGCAACGACTAGGACTTCAAAACTAAAATAAACTAATTCTTCTTTTTTCTTATTTTTTTACGTACTTGGTTAAATTATAGATTTTAAGCTCTAGCTTCTCCTTTAAGCAGGAATATTTTAGTAAATATTTGACACTTAATCGAGAACCAATCGTTAAAACTAGTTGAGTTATAGATAAAGAGGATAAATTTGTTTATAAAATAGACACCTTTATCTTTTAGATGTTATTGAAATAGGGTTTATAAACCATATAGACTGATAAATCAATTTTCTTTTTTCAAATTACAATTTCTTTCATTTTTGATTTTTTCAACTAAAAAAAGATGTCAATTTAAGATTTAAATTCCTGATTTTAAACTTTTTTGGCAATTTATGTAATATACACATTAATTTTTCTATATAATTGACTTATATGTGTATCTGTTTTTATAAAACATGTCATGGATTTTAGTAAAACAAATTATGTAAAATTATCAAAACTAGCAGGCTTTATTGATTTCCTATATAAACTTCTCTAAAACTATTTTCATCTCTTTTAAGAGCCTCTTGGATATTTTGAATCATGACATCTCTATCCGGGGGAAGCTTCCCATTAACAGAAATATAATTAGTGTAATGGTCACTATAGATTTGACTTGTTACATTCAGATTTTTTATAACAAGGCTTTTGCACTTTTTGACTCACAGACATGTAAATAGGGAACAAGATCATTCCATCCTTTGGATGGGATGATGCTATTTACACAAGAAATAAATGTTCTTGGAGATAAGCTGGAGATATATCGAGAATGCTTTTCTAAACCTCAATGGAACCATTTCAAAACATACATGAACGGTCTCCTACTTGGTGAGAAGAGTGAAAAGAACATACAAGACATCGCTTCAAATTCTATAGACGGTAAACATCAGAGTTCTCTTAACAGATTCATTACAAGACATAAATGGGATGAGCGAAGGCTAAACGCTCTGAGGTTAAACGATAATATCCTTAACCGAGATGGAGGGGTTGTTATTGTGGATGACACCATCATTGAAAAGACTGGTAAAGCTATGGATGGTGTAGGATATCTATATGATCATTCCCAAGGTAAAAGTGTGTTATGTCATGATATCGTATCAACATTTTACCGTAACGGGGAACAACGTGTCCCCCTGTTTTTTACTCCATACATTAAGAAAGAAATCGCAGAAAAAACAGG
>JAHWGK010000200.1 GCA_020054495.1 Thermoplasmata archaeon
CAAAAGAATATGGTTTAGATCCTAAAAAAGATATGTGGCGATTGCCTGCATTATTTGTAGGTCAATATGCAGAACGTGATGCAGAGTCTACACTTAAACTTTGGAAGAGATTAGAAACAGAATTATACAAAGAAGAACTTTGGGATGTATTTAATTTAGAAACTAAATTATTTCCTTGTCTTGTAGATATGAGATTCAAAGGTGTAAGAGTTGATCTAGAAAAAGCAGCTAAGATTAAAAAAAATCTTATGGATCGTGAGTCTAAAATTATTAGTAAAATTAAAAACTTAACTAATGTTGATGTAGAAATACACGCAGCTAGATCTATTGCAAAAGCTTTTGATAAATTAAAACTTCCATATGATAGAACAGAAAAAAGTAAAGAACCAAGTTTTACAAAAAACTTTTTACAAAATCACCCACACGAATTACCAAAATTAATTGCAGATGCAAGAGAGATAAATAAAGCTCACACTACATTTATAGATTCAATAACTAAACACGCAGTCGATGGAAGAATACACGCAGACATAAATCAAATAAGATCAGATGCAGGAGGAACTGTAACCGGTAGATT
>JAHWGK010000201.1 GCA_020054495.1 Thermoplasmata archaeon
ACCGTTGCCAATGTAAGTTCTTGGTTTCTTAGCTTCACGTTCTTCTTGTGTTTGACTAATCATAATCGATGCGTTGTTTCCGTATCGTGTTTCGTCATTCACTGACATTGTAAGGTTTATATAAACCGCACCGTCTTTTCCAGCAATAAATTTCTCCTTAGGGAGCTTATCTACCCTTAAACTGTAATTGATAATTGCACTCATAATTTTACTTGTTTTTAATTGTTATTATTTATTATTATTTTTAAAACTTTCGCTTTCATCTTCTCCGAAAACGCCTTGTTCGTAAAAGCCTGTTAGTTTAAGAACTGCTCTACTCATAGCTCGTTTCTCTGCCATCTCAGCAACGTACCAGCTATTTGTTGAGCTATCTTTGTAGCTATCGCCTTTTAAGGCACTGCCAAAGGTTTCAATAGTTGTAGCTCCTTTATGTGCTATTGCTTTAAATACTGCAAAATTCGGTTCGCATCTTACTACTTCGTAATTGATTTGTATTTTAGCAACCGCTTGTATTTTATCAATGCCACTTCTGGTGATGATTAAATAGTGTTGATGCTTGAATACATCTTCTTT
>JAHWGK010000202.1 GCA_020054495.1 Thermoplasmata archaeon
TAAATTTTAGTAATGTTGGTATGGGTTTTAGTTCAACTGAAAGAGCTGGCGTGACCATTGAAGATAAAAATGAAAATTCTGTATTTGCATCTGCTTATTCAGCGACCACAGGGAACATGAAAGCAGACCCCGTATCTAGAAAGGGATGGGACCATCTTAAAAATTCTGAAAAGGGCGATAAAATAATATTTAGGGCATTAAGAACAAGAACACCAGAAGATTTAACAATAGAAGATATCAGAAATCACAAATTTGAAAAAGAAGATCCTAAAGAGCTATTATATTCCATGTTACACATATAAATTTTATTTCTGAAAAAAGAATGGTGGGACGGATGGGATTCGAACCCACGACATCACGGTCTTCAGCCGTGCGCTCTCCCGGACTGAGCTACCGTCCCTTTAGATGATATTACTCCTAAAGCCTTTTTAAATTTATATATTTGATGAATTAACAAACAAATTAAATTACACCTTTAGAATAAATATTAATTTTTTTTACCTTTTCCGATACCATTACCTTTATCAAGAAGTAGAAATCTTATCTTTGAAGTCATATTATTAGCAAACG
>JAHWGK010000203.1 GCA_020054495.1 Thermoplasmata archaeon
GTTTTGGTACAGCTAAAACACCATCTTCAAATATAATATGTCCTAGCGTTACCTCTCCTTTTTGTTCGTTTACAAAAGGTGAGTTTTGATTCGTAGCATATCTTAATTCTTTTTGTTCTCCTGTTTTTTCATCAAACCATAGTAATGGATGTCTTCCAGTATTTTTAGAATTTAAAGTATATGTTAACGGTTCTTTATCGTGTAATAGAAAATATCTTCTATCTTTAATCTCCCATTTAGGGGCTATTGTTTCTTTTGTTTTTGACATGATATAATATAATTAAATAGTTTATAAATATAAGAGTAATAATTACCCCCGTAGTTTTTACGAGGGTAAATATTACAATAAATATTAAGCTGTAAATAATACGAAATTATTTCTAGCTTGTACACATAAACATCTTTCAGATAAGAAGTGAACATTCATTGCATCTTCATCAGAAGTATAATTACCTCCAACTGATCCAGTGATCCAAGATTTCATTTTTCTATCATCTGCTTCAGAAGCTCTGTAACGGATGTGTAAGAATGGTCTTGAAATGTTCTGTCCTAACATTTGGTCATATAC
>JAHWGK010000204.1 GCA_020054495.1 Thermoplasmata archaeon
AAGCTACCTTAAAACTTTGGCAACGATTAAAAGTAGAATTATATAATCAAGAACTAATGGATGTCTTTACATTGGAGACAAAACTATTTCCTTGTTTAGTTGATATGAGATTCAAAGGTGTAAGAGTTGATTTAGACAAAGCAGCTAATATCAAAAAAAATCTTATGCAACGTGAGTCTAAAATTATCAATAAAATCAAAGACTTAACAGGTGTTCACGTAGAAATACACGCAGCTAGATCTATTGCAAAAGCTTTTGATAAATTAAAATTACCTTATGATCGAACGGAGAGAAGTAATGAACCAAGTTTTACAAAAAACTTTTTACAAAATCATCCTCACGAACTACCAAAACTAATTGCAGATGCAAGAGAGATTAATAAAGCGCACACAACTTTTATTGATTCAATTACTAAACACTCTGTTGATGGTAGAATACACGCAGACATAAATCAAATACGATCAGATCAAGGCGGAACGGTGACGGGTAGATTTTCAATGTCCAATCCAAACTTACAGCAAATTCCAGCGAGGCATCCGGAACTCGGACCGATGATTAGAT
>JAHWGK010000205.1 GCA_020054495.1 Thermoplasmata archaeon
GATGTTCATAGTTATTATACACTAATAAAACTTCTAACATGATTACTGGAGAAGTAGACGTTTGATACAACGGTCTATCGACGATTGGATAGATGATGAAACCTCTGAGTATATTGGAGAGAGTTTTAGATTGATGCCAAAGATGTAATATGACACTCAATACGACTTTTAGTAGCTATTCTTCATAAATTATTGCAAAACCACCAGCACTCATTTGAATGTCAATTATCTCTTTATCTGAATTATCCTTCAGCCATTTATTTGCTTTTCCTTCAGACGTGCAATATTTTATCTGTTTCATTAGTTTGAATAAGTCAATTTCAATTTAAAAAAGCTATGAATCAATTTTAGTACAAAATAAAATACCTTCTCAGATTTTACGTTGTTTTCCATTTATCTCTATTAGCAAGACCAATAGCCATATAACATATACCCATTCCTGTAAAACCAATAAAGGCAGGGCTAACTGTTGTCATAAATATTATTCCCACTGGTAAAAAACAAATTCCCGCAATGAAAAATGCTCGATAATCAGGTTCCTTATATTTTCCTTCTTTTTT
>JAHWGK010000206.1 GCA_020054495.1 Thermoplasmata archaeon
CTTTATAGCTGAGGCGCCATTGATGCCCACAATTGGTAAAACACTCGGTACCGTGTTAGGTCCACGAGGAAAAATGCCAAAGCCAGTGCCACCTCATGCAGATGTTTCAGGTATGATAAAAAATCTCCGTAATACTGTTAAACTCCGGTCTAAGAGCAGTAAAACCTTCCATACTCTTGCTGGTAATGAAGAGATGTCAAAGGAACACATTGCAGAAAATATTGATGCGATTATTAAACGATTAGAAAATTCGTTGGAACGCGGTCGAATGAATATTGGTTCGTTGTACATCAAGACAACTATGGGGCCATCGGAGCGGATTATTTAAGGTGACTGTTATGGCTCATGTTGCAGAATGGAAATATAGGGAGGTAGAGCAACTTACCAATCTTCTGACAAGTAATAAGATAATAGGTATCGTTGAGGTTGGTGGAATCCCTGCGCCACAGATGCAACATATGAGAAGCAATCTTCACGGTACGGCGTTGATTCGGTCTGCAAAAAATTCGTTGATATTCAGAGCACTGGATGAAGCTGGAAAAAAAGTTAAAGGTCT
>JAHWGK010000207.1 GCA_020054495.1 Thermoplasmata archaeon
CGTTTAACGGTTATCGGTATTGCGTCTTCTTCAAATTCAAGCATAGCAATGTCAATGGGAGCAATAACATTCTTTGGTATTTTGATCAATGATGGGGCGCCCATGGAGATTTGTAATGCTCGAGCGCCTATGATCCGTGCTTTTTCAAATCGGGTATATTTGAACATAGTCCACCGTATCTAATAGATAGTAGATGCACCAAATACTAGAAACATTTAAAAAGCTTACCCTTAGAGCCTAGATCGGGGGTTTTTCGTGGCTTTCTGTAAATTCTGCCGATCGATTCGAAAATTCCTCTAGGGCAAGCTGCATGTCGATAGTGATATCTCGTAACAACTTATCTAAATATTCATTTTTAAATTCTTTAACTCCATCAACATCTGAAAATAGTTTTCCTAGATAGCCGCCCTCATCTTTGTGTATCTCGATATTATACAGCGTTTCTTCCACGTGTTTCCCCCTCTGAGATTTAATAAAACAACCTCGATATAAAAATTTTTTGGAATATTCAACCTTTTATATCATCCGTTCAATGAGTTTGTTGATTTCTTTACC
>JAHWGK010000208.1 GCA_020054495.1 Thermoplasmata archaeon
ATAAATAAACGTCTTTTCTATCTTTTCCTCTGTTTGCTCTTGATAGAATAACTTTACAATATTTTATGAAGTATATCACTGTCAACCTTCATTATTGTAATGTATTCATTACAATAAATAAGATGCTACACTTCAATAAAACAATATAATAGCTATAATTTTGTAAAATTACTTAAATATCACCTTATATATATATTACCTCCTATAGTTCAATATTGCAAATTTATTGGAATAATAAATGGAAAAGGGGTCAGGTCTACACATTACACATTTTTCATTTTTATGATAATATCTTTTTCTTAATATCCTCTATTATCAGTTTCAACCCTGCATCCCTCTCAATCTCCCTCTCGAAACGGGCGATGGTTTGTAAAATGTGTAGACCTGACCCCTTTTCTGCATATTCTGTTCCAATTCCTGCTTATAGTAATAAGGCCCGTGTAAACCTAAGCCAGTATATCATCAGGCACCCCGTGTCGTTACAGAAGATTTTATACGCTCGCTCAAACGGAACAATTATTTACATGACGAAGTATAACGAATACTTTAAG
>JAHWGK010000209.1 GCA_020054495.1 Thermoplasmata archaeon
ATTTTAATAAAAATCATCGGCTAAAAATCCCTAAATATTATCTCATTGAAAAAATGGAATTAAAATCAAAATTGTAATTATCGGGATTAATCTCTCGTGTATGTTGTTCTTTAACTTGTTGAGGTCTAGATTTTTTGAGAAGTTGAGGGGCAGGTGGAGGTCCGCCGTCATCATCGCTACTACTTTCATCAATATATATAATATTCTTTTTAGGGGCTTTCTTTTTTGGTTTTCTTTTAATAACAATAACATTATTATCATCATCATCATCATCATCATCTTCTTCTTGAATGATAACCTTTTTCTTAGGAGGGGGTTTCTTCACTGGTGCTTTTTTTTCAACAACTTTTTTAACTGGAGGAGGAGCAGGTTCAATCTCTTCTTCAATCTCTTTTTCTTCATCTTCTTCTTCATCAGGTTCAGGGGGAGGAGGCTCGGGTTCTTTATCTCTTCTTTCCATTTCCTTTTTAACTTTTTCAGTAATTTCTTTTCTAACCTGTTTGCGTTCATTAACACCTTTTTTATGCTCATATTTTTTATCTTCTCTTT
>JAHWGK010000020.1 GCA_020054495.1 Thermoplasmata archaeon
TCTATGTAATAGTATAGTGTTTTTCCATTGACCTTGTTGCTTGTGTCAACATCGTTAATGTAGTCAGAAAGACTAGTTCCATCCACTGCCAACCCACAATTAACCATATCATTGTCTCTTAAAATACTATCACCAGAGTTATCTAATAATATTCCTCTTATACAGTTACTAATAACATTTTCACTGAGGTAGTTGTTTGTTGACTCTACAACCCATATACCACAAACCTGTATATTTGAAAAAGTATTGTTTGAGATAATGTTGCTATTTGATAGACTGTTTAAATAGATACCAGTAAAAAAGTTATTCCTACTTGAACAATTTCTTATTATATTATCCGAAGAAGTAACAAAAAATACTCCATGGCCGCCATTATTACGGAAGTTGCAATTTTCTATAGTACAATTTGAAGTACCCGCAGATACAAGACCTTGAAAATTATTACTTATTTCAAGATCTTTAACTAAAATATTTGTACAGGAGATTAACCCGATAAAAGCAGCGTCGGCAGGTATTTGTTCATTATGATGATCAGTCCAATAATATATTGGATTACCATTAATCGTGTTTGAAGTATCAATATCGCAATAAAAATCTGAAACAAACGAGGATCCAATACCAAAATTTTCATAATTATTATTTAGAACGTTTCCTCGCATTGTTGTATCTGGCGCATAGGCAAGACCAATTCCCTCATAACCATTATAAATTGTACAATTCACAATTATATTACCTGATGACTGCTGAATGTGTATTCCACTAAAACCATTTCCAATACAAGTACAGTTAATAATTTGATTATTATGTGCGTTTTGAAAAAGAAGGATATCATCGCTATTTTCATAGCACAAACAATCCCTAATTTCATTTTCACTTGAGTCAATCATATGGATTGCTACAAGATTATTATAGAGCTTACAATCAAATATTTGAGAATTCGATGAACCAACCATTGAAATACCAATCCAATTGTTATTATAGATTTTACAATTAGATACTGTAGCATAATCCCCAATAATCAATATTGCTGCCTGATAGTAATCCCCCTGGTTATAGTTTATACTGAATCCAGTGATATATACATTATCTGCTGTTATGGTAACTGTATCTAGAGAACTATTAAGTATTGACCCGTTTATAGCAGTAAAGTCTCTGTCTTCTCCTATTAACTGGATTGATTTGTCAATGATTATATTATCATAATAAGGAGAAGATTCACTATAAACAAAAATAGTATCTTCATCATTGGCTGCATCTATTGCGTCTTGAATAGTAGTATAATTGTTTGGACCTGAACCTCCAACATATAGTATGTTTCCAGAATTTGTTTCTAAAGATTTTAATATATTTTTATTTAAAGTGGTAGGATTTGATTCTCTTGAAAATACTTTATTTGTTATGCTAAAATTATTATCTAATTTTTCAGAGGTAACAGCTCTATTTGGTCGCTCTATTTTTCTATACTTTAAAATTTGAGGATTATCGGAATAGTCATAATTTGAATCAGGATTTAAATAGGTATACTCATACAAGCCAAATTCATCAGTAATCAAATATACACTCTCTTCTACGGTAAGGCTGTCAAAAGCATCGTCTGGTGTGTTATAGGAGTTGATATATTTACTATTCTTCTCCGTTTTTCGATCTTCTATGCTATTTATTTTTAATGAATTTCCGCTTATGCTAGGTACAATAGTAACTCCAATAAATAAGATTATTATTGCGACAACTAAGCCTTTCTTAAACAAATTATATTCCACTTGATTTGATCCCCCAAGAATATGAAATTAAAATATATAACATCATAATATAATTTAAAGATATCTGTAATGAAACGCTTTTCTCATTAATTTGGATTTCTTTTAAGGTTTTTTTCTCTAATTGTATTTATTAATTTTTTTGTTATTTTTTCATTTTGGTTTTTTTCCACGGTGGTTTTAAATAATACTACTGTTAAATAATAGCATGATATTTAATATCAATACTAATAGATGAGGTGAAAGAAAAAATGACACAGCAAATAGATCATAAAAATATTGAAGAATCTCAAGTTAAAAATTCACGAAAATTAAAGAAGAGAGTAGCCAAAATAGTAATAATATTTGCTATTGTTGGCATAGTTTTTTTTCTTTTTAATAGCATGGGTTTTATCCCAATGTTCCTAAGTATACAGGAGCCTGTCGGAAATGCTGCAGAAATTAAAATGGCAGATCTAATTGAAGATATTCCAGAGCTTGCTTCTGTACCAAATTTAGAAAAAGTAGAAAGTGCAGCATATGGAACAGATGCAACAGTTGATGCTGTGATTAATGATTATACAACTAAACTACTAAGTGAAGGGTACAATGTTGAATATGACGGAACTGTAGAGATAGCCGGAAAATCTTATAGTTTTGTTGGTCTTTTAAAGGGAATTACAGCTGTTGGAATTGTAACAACTAATGAATTAATTGAAGAAATTGGTTATGAAACTGTGGTTTTGTACACCACCGGTAATGCTCTTGATTATCAAGATATAATTGAATGGGTTAAGGACTTCTAAATCTATGAAAATCTGATTCAGTCAATGCATTAAAATAATCTGTTTTTGTCTTTAAATAAAATAAGAAAAAAAAAGAAAAGAGAGATATTGGACTACAATTTACTGTAGTCCTAATCGTTGTATCAATTGTCTTAGTATCGGGAACCCGTTTGGGAATATATTTAGTATTTTTTGGAATAATGTGTTCGTTAACACTTTGTTTCTTGGCATAGTTACTGTTAATGTTCCTTCTGGGCCAACTAAACCGTTGATGTCTTTTGCTTTTGCAGTAATGGTATAGTCTCCTTCTTCATCCCAGGTGTGGCTAGCTGTTGCCTTTTCTCCAGATGCAAATGGACCTGTGATGATTTCTTCTCCAGTGCCATCACCCCAATCAACAATGTATTCTGCGATATCATCATTATCTGGATCTGTTGCTGTGAAGTCATAATCGTATGCAATTCCTGATTCGCCTTTTGCTGGGCCATCAATTTCTGGTTCATTTGGAGGACCATTTATTGTTGCTGTAGTCTCGTCAAAGGCATTACTTTGTTCTGCATCTGTAACAGTAAGACTAACAGTGTAAACACCAGCATTTGCATAGTTGTGTGTAGGATGCGGATCACCGGATGTATTACCGTCTCCGAAATCCCACAGATACTGATAGGGTGATAATCCACCAGTTGCCGTGCCATCCATCTCTATATCTTCATCAACTAAACCTTCATATGGTCCATTAGCATCACAAGAAAGTGGTAATACTTCGGCTAATACCAGATCATCGTAATAAAATGTTGTTGAAGGTGAAGAAGTGTCGCCTGCCCATAGATCCACACATGCAAGATTCAACGCGCCGCCTCCACTAGCTCCATCAGTCCAACTTTTAGTATTTAGTATATCATTGTTGTAATAGATTACTTGCTGGTCTGCAACAAAATCAATGTCTACTCTAATCTGAACCCATTCATCTGTTACAAGAGGTAATGTTTTTGAAGTATCATCATAGTCAACAGCAATACCTTCTGTTGCACTGAATCTTAATTGTGTTGACCAAGATTGTGTAGGTGAATAGGTATTTAATAAAATGAAATATGCGCTGCCTGTCTGATCACTTGGAATATACTGCCATGCAGTAAGTCTCCATTTTCCAGAATTTACATCAGAGAACTCCTGTACCATATCGGCACCTATAGTTGTAAACCATTCTAATTGAAGAGAATTTGGTGAACTTTGAAATTGATCATCTGATACATAACCTGTTGCTGTTGGGTCATTGAGCCAGCCTTCCCATCCACCTTGTCCATGTAATGGACTCCCAGCAGCATATGAATCGAAGTTGTCGGACCAAGCCATATTAGCTGAAGCTGTATTTGGTTCAAATAATATGCGTTCAGGATTTTCAACTTTCATGGACCCTACTGCTGGTAAAGCAGTTGCAATCAATAGCGTCACTACTAATATTCCTACTATTTTTGTTTTCATTCTTTTTTCTACCTCCACCTAATAATTTTTTAAACTTGTAATGTTTTGCTTTAATATAAACTTTTATTATATATTATACAACAAATTGTTAACAAAATAAGAAAAAAGGAAGATTTTGGAAAATAACTTTTTATTGTAGCCCAAGTCGTAGAATTAGTTCTCGTAGTATTGAGAACAAATTAGGATGACTCTGTAGGAAGTTTAGGAATGATCTGTTGAGGTATTGTTTGTTTCGTGGCATACTAATTTCAAGTTCTCCCCAATCACTCTCAGCTCCATAGATATCTTTAGCCTGCGCTTGGATAGTATATGTTCCTTGCACACTCCATATATGACTCTCATTATAACCTGGAGAACCAGAAGTCTGGGAAGTAGTCCATTCTGTTATGTCTCCATCCCCCCACTTGATATAGTAGGATACA
The DNA here is from genome assembly GCA_020054495.1 of Thermoplasmata archaeon. Classification (GTDB taxonomy): domain Archaea; phylum Thermoplasmatota; class E2; order DHVEG-1; family DHVEG-1; genus JAGMDE01. The sequence continues at coordinate 4,426 of JAHWGK010000020.1, forward strand.
TCGTCTCCATCTGGATCGTTTGTTACAAATGTGTATCCATATTCTTCTCCAGGTTTTCCCGTTGTTGGACCAGAAATATCTGGTGTATCTGGAGGCCCATTCTCAACAATTGTCACCAGTAATACATCCGACCGCTGACTCTGATAATTATAAATATCCCTAGCTTTAGCCCTAACTTCATACTCACCAGGTGAACTCCACATATGGCTCACAGAAATTTCTTCACCCGAACTATATGGGCCAATCCAATCACTAAATGTCCCATCACCCCAATCAATGAAATAGTAGACATCCTCACCCTCAGGGTCAGTTGTAAGAAATGTATAGTCATATTCTATTTCCTCCGCACCAATTGTAGGGCCCTCAATAGATGGTGGATATGGTGGGTAACTCATCATATATAGTTGAGTAAGCTCAGCAAGAGTTGCCAAAACAAGCTTTGAGCATTTTGTCGCATAGGTTATGTTCATATTTTCTATGGTGTCTTGAGGCTCGTGATAATAATAATTAAATTCATATTCATGGTAAAATATGCCATCGAATCCGTACTGCCAGAAATACCATTGATCACTAGGTGTAGAGCCGCTTGGAACTACATTTAGATTGATATAATCATAGTATTGCTCACTTATATCATCAGTAAAATCAGTTAGCCATAAAGAAGCAGCATTATAATAAATCCTGATATTATCCCCATGATATGCAGTTATAGCAAATCCTATCATATCTACATTTAACACAGCAACAATATTATCACCATTTAAATATGCCTCATAAGCATACTCATGACTACCCAGCATCCATTGTTCTTCTCCAGAAAATGCCACGAAACGAATTGTGTGATTAAATTCATATTGGCTTAAAATATATGCAGCTGACAAGACGGTAGCAACACCTGATCCATCATCATCAGCACCTGGACAATTGGCAACAGTATCAAAGTGAGCAAAGATGATATAAATCTCATCACTACTTTGATTTACACCATATAGTGTACCTTCGATATTTCGATCCTGATAACCCCCATTATTCCAATTATGATAACGTACCTCAAGACCCATACTTTGAAATTCATTATAAATATAATCTCCTGCTTGGTAACTTGCAGAGGTTCCAGTAACACGAGGTCCGAAAGCAGTAATATTTTCTAAATATCCAAGATACATTGTTTCAGTTAACTGTTCAATGAGCTCAACGATAAATTCATCTAGAGAGCCTAACACTGCCTTATGTTGAGACCACTGATAGCTATCTTCATAAAGGTTTATACGAGGAGTGTTCTTCTCATCAGTTGGCCAGAGTGGTATACTGCTAACAGCTGATGTAAAAGCCAGGCTTAACAACAAACAAACAATAATCCCTACTATTATTTTTTTCATAATCTATCCCCCAACTAATATTTGAAATGTGTAATAACTTGAATTAATTTAAACTTTTATTATATATTTTGCAATAAATTGTTAGCAAAATAAGAAAAAAGAGATGGGCAAAAACTTTTTATCGTAGCCCTAAAGGCAGTAGTAAACGTTGTAGTATTAGGAACAAATTTGGATGCTGTTGAAAGAACTGTAGGAATGGTTTGTTTATTTTTCTGTATCTTGGAATAGTAACTTCAAGTGTTGCTTCAGGACTTATTAAACCATTGATATCTTCAGCTTTCACTTTAATTATAAAGGTCCCTTGTTCACCCCAGGTGTGTTTTACCCATAAATCTGTACCAGAAGGATTTAAATCAGTCGTTTCATAGTTATCATCACCCCAGTCAATGTGATAATAAACATCATCTTCATCTGGATCAACTGCATTTAATTTGTATTCATACTCTATTCCTGGTTCTCCACGGTTTGTACCATCTATATCTGGTTTATTTGGAGGATAACTTAAGATAGATTTTATTACTTCTCGAATAGTAACATTTGTTGCCTCCATAGCATTTTGAAGGGTTATTGAGGGATTCACATGAATAAATCCAGCTTCCCAACAGCGATAAGGATCACCAGTAGTGTTATGAATTGCTTTATACCACATTCCAAGATATGCAATATATTCACACAGATAACCACCAGGGTTTCCACTCCAATCAACCCATGCGTAAACAGAAGTCTGATCATTCACAGCATCTGCAATCGCCTGGACTGGAAGAGTAGAATGACGTACATAACCAGGAGGAACACTATCATCAGGTGGACAGGGTGTAGGTTGGTAAGGTGGTTTATTATCAGGAACCCATGAATTTAAGTTACGTGCATTATATTCGATTTCCCAAGGCCCATTACCAGCACCGAAACTTATGATGACTACTGGTTTAATTTCGTCAGTTATATTCCAAAAATCTTCCCAAGTATCTTGATAATCGACCTCAAATGTACCGTTATATGAATATGGCGTTGGAAAATAAGAATAAACATTATAACCTAAATCTTCCCAGTTTGCCCCCTTCCATCCATCGGGATTCAAATAGGTGTCATTGCTAAATGGTGCAATCATTTGGCCAGTTGGATTCCAATAGCCAGTAAGCATTATATTGCGAAGCTCTATATTTGATTCCGAATTATAACTTTTATAATTACTAAAAAAAAGTTCATTACCCGGTACCATTTGAGTGAAGCCTATTCCAATAAGTAAGGCTATTATTCCAAGAATCATGCTTTTTTTAAATAATTTATTTTTCATCTTCTACCTCCCATAAAATATATTTCTGCTATGTAATGTTTTGTTTTAATTAAAAACTTTCTAATTAATTGGACAAATAAATTTCATACCTTTTTATTAGTGTAAAATCTGGTTTTTTCGCTTTCTTATAAACTTATGCTCAATACAATTGTTACAGATGCTAAGACCGCTAGTACAAGCCATAGCACAAATTCGGAATATTCCCTTTTCTTTTTCAATTCAGCTTCTTTTGTTTTGAGTAAACTACTCATATTTTCCCATCCTCAATCCACAATTATGAAACCATTATTCATCTCACAAACCAATACTTTAGGTAAGGGTCTAGAGTTAGGAAAGGTAAAAATATGAGAGAATAATATTTTTTTTACCAATCTAGACCCTTCAAACAAATGACTATATCTTTTAATTAAACTTAAATGTATCCATAACAATCGTTAATCATAACAAATTGTAAAAAATAACACTGTAATTTTTACATTTAGACTTCAACATTAATGAAATAAAAAAGATATAATACGAGAAGATTTGTTTTTATTGAAGCCCAAGGTGTAGAGTTAGTTGTTGTAGTGATAAGAAAAGATTAAGACGGCTTAGAAAGGAAGTTTATGAATGGTCTGTTGATTATTTTGTTACTTAGCATAGTATGTTAATGGGTCTGAATCAATTATTTAATTTCGATTTTTAGGTGTAAGTTACAGTATACTCGCCAGGATAAAGATCATGAATTGTAGGATTAAAACTACACATTAAGTTCACCCAATACTTTGCATAGTCGAATGCTTCTTCTGCAGAATTAATTCCGTCTTTATTTCCCCAGTAATCCGCTAATCCACCTAATCCATCTATTAGATAATTTGAAAAGAACGAACCATATGAAAGCTCATCTTCCTCGCATGACATCAACACTACTCGACCTTGTGCTGATAGATCTTCAACAAATCCCTGAGTAAATGATTCAATGCTATAATCTTCAAGCGTAGTTCCAGCAAACATTGGGTCGTCGTTGAATCCTCCAGCGTAACAACTATCTATTACAAGACAAACGCCCTCTGATTTCAATAGGCTTAAAAAAAAGTTCAATAGATCATCCCAGATAATTGCATACCATTTATCAAAACCTTTGTACATCGCTAGGATTTCATCTGCACCATCTGCTTCGTCTTTTGGTGGAAGATCGATAGGCATCCCATTTATATTTTTTAAAGGCGACCCATGTGTTGTTATATAAATAAAAACCATATCATCACTATCTGCGCTTTGAATTAACCAAAGGAGTTCTCTTATAAGCCTTTGACCAGTTGCTTCTGCTCCAGTAATTTTACGGATGTGATCTGTTTTCCAATTAGGCGAATCAATAAGCACTTCATACAAATCATCAGCAACTTCTAGCATTGATGGGCGATTTTGCCAAGGATTGTTATAGTAAATTCCAACTGCAAATATCAAAGCCCAATATTCTGTATCTTCAAATGTTGAAAAATTACTAACGTTGACATTTATACTTGATGCACTAGCTAAACCAATGAAAAGAATTACAGTTCCAAATGCTACTCCTTTTGTTATCAGATTATTTTTTTCCATATTGCCATCTCTCTCGATACAAGTTATCATCTAGTTATTAGTATTTAAAGCTTTTATACAAATTGGCTTTGCAGCTAAAATATGATTTTCTCCGAGGTAGAAAACTAAACAACCAAATAAGAAGACAATCTTTCCAGCAAAGGGAAACCTTCTAAAAACCATAGGTACAAAATATTATAGGTTGCTTTGTTTCTTGGCATGGTGACTTCTTTGTATGCTGTCACACTCGCCCCATGCACATCCCTAACTGTTACAGATATGGTATATGTTCCTTTTGTATTCCAGGTATGAGAATCACATACTTCTACTCCAGATACATAAGGTCCAAGCCAAGCACTACCCGTTCCATCACCCCAATCCCATAAAACATATAGACTATCATCATCTGGGTCGGATACATTAACGCAGTAAATATATTCAACTTCAGGTTTACCACTGTTTGGACCAGCGATTGTAGGTTTATCTGGAGGGTTATTTAATCCCTGAATCCACGTCCAGGTAGTGTCACGAACTGTGACACCTTCATTATCGGTAACACTCAAAACAACAGTGTAGTTTCCATGGGTATCATAAGTATGGGCAGGATTCTGCTCATCTGATGTCTCATCATCTCCAAAATCCCAATGATATTCATATGGTGGATTTCCGTTTTCTGCGGATCCTGTAAACTGCACGGACTCATCAATAGTACCAAGATAAGGACCATGTGCATCAACGTTAAAACCAATAATTGTAAAATCGGATGCTGAAATCGCTGAGGCACTTGATGATGTTGTTACAATTACTTTAATTCGGCAATATTCAGAGCCACCTGCATCAACCAACCATTGATAGCAGCCATTGTTAGGGATACCCGATACAATGGTTGTCCATGGACCTGAAGCACTATTTTGTGACAGTTGGATTTCAACAGTTGCATCTCCCTGTGATGGGGGAACAGCAGAAAGCCAGCGGATATTTCGAATGGATCCACTTCGAAAGGTTTCCCCTCCATAAGGCGTAGTTACTCGTGCACTTAGCTCAGTTGGTTCCGACCATGGGGAATAAACTCTCAACTGATTTCGGTAAAACGGGAAACCACTTTGTTTTGCCTGCACAGTTATATCCTCCCGACCGTCATGATCAATATCACCATCGACACGGAGTGCAGAGTACCCCCCCGGTGATGGCATAGTCCATGTTGTATCTGCATCCCAATTACCGTCACCATCGCCAAGAAAAACATAACCTGTAGGGTCAGAATATGCTACAATATCTAGAAAACCATCTCCATTTAGATCTCCAAATTGTGTCATATAGTAATTGCCAGAAGACGGTAGACCATTGGAAGCTGACACCCATTTATTGTCATTTTTATCATAAATATAGCAAAGGATACCAGATGATCCCAGAGTAAAAACCACATCGTTGCATCCATCATTATTCATATCGCCACTATCAATCGCCATGATTGTTCCTGATGGGAGGCCATTATGGTTAATTGTAAATCCAAAATCTCCGTCTCCAATAAGGACTGTAGCTCCAGTTCTAGTCGCGACAAAATCAGGATATCCATCAGCATTAATATCACAAGTTTCTATGGTATAGCAAGCATTATCGCCTGTAAGAGCCCATGCTTGACTCCATGTTCCATCTCCATGATTCTCATAGAGTCGTAAACCGTTACCACTCCCAAACGATTGAGAAATAATATCCAACCGCCCATTACAATCAAAGTCAGCAAGAGCAGTTGCAAACATACCCCACGTTTCGCCGCTTGAAGCTAGTCCAGTAGCCCATGGCGTCCAACTTGAACCACTACCATCTCCCAAGGCAGCTCCTATTAGGGTATCACCAAATCCTGCACTTCCCCAGTCATGATGAATTCCCCAAGCCACATCAAGATAGCCGTCTAAGTTAAGATCACCAATTGCACAGCCACCATAGCCAAAATTGCCACTCTGATGGACAGTCCAGGAGCCTTCACCGTTGCCAAGCCAAACCATAATTCCGTGTTCATCACTGTTGACATATGGGGAACCATGATCACCCACAGAGATAATGTCCAAATGCCCATCATTATTGATATCAGCAAGTTCTAGTTCGGTTTTACCTTCTTCTTTATCTGGATTTTCCAATCCTGAGGATTTAGATAATAAATCCAGAGTGTTGGTAGAACTAAGAACCAAACTATTCTCGTTAACATTATATCCTATAACCATAGGACTAACAGTTGAAACGATAAACAAGACTACGATTCCAATTGCCAGGACATTCTTTTTCAAGATTTATTCCTTCCTTCAGTATAATAAATCAGATAACGAGTATATAAATCCTTTAACTCCAAGGATTCTAAATATCATATGGTAGTTTTGCCCTTAAAGTCGATTTTTTGCTCCTAAAGTCTTATCATCCCCCAATTAATAATAATATTATTCCTATCACAAGTCCTCTCCTAAAAACATATTTATTCTTCATTTTTTCCTACATCCAATTAAATTTCGTTAGATATCGTATAGTATAAGATAGTTTAAATATTACTATAAAATATTCAAAAAAAAATAAATACAAAACTGATTTTTGCTTCAAACAAAAAGAAAAAAAGAAGAAACAAATCGCCTAGATATAGAGGTGGTTTTTTACAGATAACAAATATCTCTAGGCCGCCTCCCCCATTAACTGACGATAGATACCAAATATCTTCATCAATTTTCTAGGCATGTTAATATTTGTCATTAATATTATATAAATTTATCGCTAAATAGTGCGTTATTTGCCAATATAATAAAAAAAGAGAGGTAGGATTTGGTTTTTTTTTATTGTAGTCCCAGTCGTAGAATTAGTTGTTGTAGTATTTGGAACAAGTTAGGATGATTCTGCAAGAAGTTTAGGAATGGAGATGTTATTGCTTTGTTTCTTGGCATTGCGACTTCAAATTCTGACCAGTCACTCTCAGCTTCATATTCGTCTTTAGCTTTTGCTTTAATGATATACGTTCCTTGGTTTGCATATGTATGTTTCAGGGTTACTACTGTACAATGTGGATAGGGGCCAATCCAACCAGTATTAGTACCATCTCCCCAGTCAATATAATAGTATACACTGTCTCCATCAGGATCTGTTGCATGGAAGGTGAATTCATATTCTTCCCCTGCATCTCCACTTGGTGGGCCATCAATTTCTGGTGCCCCTGGTGGATTATTTATTGACTCTGATACTACGTAATCAACTTTTGATCCTAGGAATTTCCACTCTCCACTGTCATTCACCAATTCTCCCACTTTTGTCCTATTATCACCAGCAGAATCATTTCCCTGTTCTTCATCATCTCGATATCTCAAAAAGGTTTTATTTCCCTGTTTATACATCCCTGTAATACATATACAGTGACTATCATAGCACATTTCAATATCCTCTGTTTTTAATTCATCAGCAAGCCATTTAGATAGATTCGTTGTGGTTACTTCTGTTGCATTTTGTACATTTCCAAGATAACCATAATCCACAAATTTAGTTACAGAGCGGTTATCCAACTTATATAAATAATCAGATTTGTTAGTAAGCATTTCTTCTTCGGTTAGCCCTTGTCCAGTTCCATGACCTACCCCCATCGAAGTTAAATTTTCATAAACCTCTTGGGCAGTTGTTCCTGCACTAAGATTCCGTAAATCATATTCGTTATCTAGCCACTTTATACTACGGGAATAAGAACCAGTTATACAATTATTTACAGCTTCTTGAACACTTGGTACATTTTCATGTTGAATTATATTTACTACGGCGTTTCTAGCTCTATATCGTGGAGGCAGAGCAATATGAGCAGGTGGCCAATCACCATGACCCCAAGCATCACGTATTAAGGTATTTACAATTACATCGTAAAATTCTCCAACAGGAGGTTCCTGTAGTGGTATTAGTGTGGCCGTGATTAAAACTTCCATAAAAGGCAGGGCGTCGCCTTCAGGTATTCCAAGATCTTCAATGTTAAAATGTATAGCTTGTTCATTAGGGACACCATGTAGTTCAGGAAGAATTGGATAATTCTGCATAATCCATGCTGGTTCATGTAACCACATTGCTAGGACATTCATATAAAAGATTGCATCAGGATCTGGATTTACATCGATATCCATACGCCCCCAACTTGAATATTTAGTATAAATTTCACCATTTACGTACCAATCCAGTTGGTAAAAAGCAATTTCTTCTATCAAATCGTCACGAACTAGATAGGTAAATTTACTTGAATCAGACTGATCAATCACCAAATCAAGTCCATTTTGAACTTTACCTTTCTCAACACTTACTTCATAACCTAAAACTGTGCCAGGCGTTATTGCAGAAATCAACAGCGTCACAACAAATATACCTAATATTTTTATTTTCATTTTTACCGCCCTCTACTATTTACCATCCAGTTAATAGTATATAAAAAGTATGTTAAAAATTGTCATATATTGACGAAAAAAAGTAATTTTATATACTTTGCTTTGAAGTCCTATTTTATAAGATGTAACAATACTTTTTGTAGTAGTGGAAAACCATCTAAAAACTGTAAGAACAACGAACTTGTAAAGGGTTTGTTTCTTGGCATTGTAACTTCAAAAGTTGCCCATTCACTTCCTGTATCATAAACATCACTTGCCCAGCAGGTAATAGTATAAGTTCCTTGGTCTAACTCAAGTATATTCCAAAAATAATAATCAACAATACAACAATTGGTACACAAACAATAGTCGTCCAGGTAACAGAGTGCGCAGTTACTTTTCTATCAATACCATATGGAACCAGAAACATATTAGTGCTAGTTATTGGAAGAATTGAGTTAATTACGATAACTGCAAACCATGCACTTGAAATCAAACCAACGATATATATTGGAAGCATTACAGCTAGTGTGAGAATTGGAGTGATTACAACGGTTAAAAAGAAAATGTTTCTAACCCATGGCCAATGACCCTTTGCTTTAACGCTTACTTTTAAACTAAATAATTTTTTCATTTCATCAATTTTTAAATCACGAGGATGAATACTAGCACCGACGTAATACAGTGCAGCAGGAATTGTAATCTGAGTGAAAAACACAAAAAACCGGTTGAAATCAGTAGGGTCTTTCACTGTAACGCCTGTGATTCCATGAATGGCAACTGCTGCAAAAGCAAAAGCAAAAAGATACACAGGGAATATTTTCAAATACCAAGGAAGCGCTTTAATTTTATCAGCTTCATCTGATTTCTTAACTTCTTTTTTATGAAGATACGAAAGAACACCAGGTATTATAGCAAATAAAAAGATCGCACCAATAATCATATAAATCAATGCTTGCACTTGCCATTCAGATATTGCAAGCATCATTCCTCCAACAAAGGCAGAACTTCGACCCTGATTTGTTAAAACTGTTTTAATAAAATGATTTTTCTCTTCTCCTACCAATTTCATCTTTTTTGTTTTAAACAGTGCAAAGAAATATGCAAGTACATACATTAAAATTAGAATTATAAAACATGCAATAGTAAAAGATATTTCATTACTGCCAAAATCTACATTTAGAAGTATTCTAAAAAGCAGTAGTGGTACAAAAACATATAGCAAAATTAGTGCTATTTTTTTCATTGCTTTATTTACCTTTTCTTCACCCAGAAAACGAGAAAGCAACACAGTTACAATAAAACCTATAAGTATCCATGGAAGCGTATACAAACCTGATATGTAGCTAGTAACTCCATCTAGAAATTCCAACATCTTAATTATCCCTTAAGCGCTATTTTTATCGTTCAATTACTCTTTTTGCTTTACCAGTACTTCTTGGAATTGTTTTCGGCTCAATTGTTTTGACAGGCACATGCAGATTTAAAACACTATAAATTTCATCTTCTGTTTGCTTCTCAAGATCATCAAGATGCCCTTCTTTGTAACGACTTTCAGTTGGTTCAACCTCAACTGACAATGAAGTAATACTTCCTTTTTTGGTTTTAATAATCTGATAATTATTACTAACTCCATCAACTTTCAGTAGTGCTGCTTCGATTTGCGAAGGAAATACAATTACGCCTTTTACTTTCATCATATCATCACTTCGACCTTTGATACGTGACTGATATGGAAGTGTTCTACCACATTCACAAATATCTTCATAATATACAGCGAGATCTTTGGTTCTAAACCTTAGAGCGGGAAATGCCTCTTTAGTAAGAGTAGTATAAACAAGTTCACCTTCTTCACCAGGCGGTAGTGTTTCACCAGTTGCTGAATCAATTACTTCAGTGTAGAAATGATCAGCATTAACATGTAACTTTTTACTTTTACATTCAGAAACAACACCAGGACCAATGATTTCAGTTAAACCATAGTGTTCATGTGCAATGATTCCCCAGCGTTTTTCGATGTTGCTTCTCATCTCCTCACTCCAAGCTTCTGCACCAAAGCATCCTATTTTTAATTTGAAATCTTTTTTAGGATCAAATCCCATTTCCTCTGCAACCTCGGCCATATACATTGAATATGATGGAGTACAAGCAAGAGCAGTTGTGCCAAAATCTTTCATCAAATTAATTTGTCTCTTGGTGTTACCTGAACTAATGGTTACAACCATTGCACCTATTTTTTGAGCACCTTTTTCAAAACCATGTGCACCAGTAAATAAACCATAACCGTATGAGTTCTGCATGACATCATTTTTCATTAGGCCATTAGCATAAAGAGACCGAGCCATCACTTCACCCCAAAGATCGACATCATTTCTAGTATATGGTCCAACAACGGGTTTTCCTGTTGTTCCAGATGATGCATGAACTTCTACAATATCATCAAGTTGTGTGCAAACAAGACCAAAAGGATAGAACTCTCTAAGGTCTTGCTTTGTTAAAAACGGAAGTTTTTCAATGTCTTTTAGAGTTTTAATATCTCCAGGTTTTATATTAGAATCTCTCAACTTTTTATTATAGAACTTATTATTATCATAAACATATTGAATCAACTTTTTTAATCTTTTTAATTGTAACTCTTTCAGCTCATTCAAAGGCATAGTTTCAGCTTCAGGATTCCAGAATTCTTTTAGCATAAAGAACCTCCCTAATTGCGGCTTGAATAAACTAAATAGATATAACTATTTCTGAAAAAAATTAAGAAAGATATAAATCACATTACAAGTTTTCCAGTTAAACATAGACTATTAATTTATTCGGGGAGGAAAAAATTATGAGTATGATACTTGGAATGGGCCCCTGGGTGTTTACCGCCTGGATTAGCACAATAATTGTCGCAATTTTTTGTGTTCTATATGGAATCTATAACAAATATTTCGCTAAAGAAGAAGAAAAAAAACCACCTGTTGAAAAAAAGAAAACAACTAAAAAAAAGGAGGCTAAATAACTATGATGGATATAATTTATTTCGTCATATTCATGGCTCTTTTTGCTGCGCTATTCGGTTTAATTGGTTTTTTTGGATATAAGAAAACCAAAACAGCAGAAGATTACTTTGTAGCCGGTAGAAAAATGGGTTCAATTGTAATAGCGTTTTCATATGGTGCAACATTTATCAGTGCAGTAGCACTCATTGGTTTTTCAGGAATTGCATCTCTATATGGACAGTCAATCATATGGTTAGCTCTTCTAAATATCCTAGTTGGAATTCTAATAGCCTTTATTGTCTATGGTTTTAGAACCCGTAAAATGGGTCTATCACTAAAAGCAGTAACACTTCCAGAGATGCTTGGAAACAGATTTAACTCAACGAGATTACAAGCAACATCAGGTCTAATTATTGCGATTTTCATGATAGCTTATACTTCAGCGGTATTCCTAGCAATATCCTCACTTTTTGTTGTAACATTTGGAATACCTTATGAAGTTTGTGTAGTAATTTTTACAATTGTTGTTGGAATTTACCTCATAGTTGGTGGGCTATATGCTGTTATGTGGACACATGCAATCCAGGGAGTATTAATGGTTGTAGGTATGCTAATTCTAACAGTTGGTATCTATGGGATGTTGGGGGGTGTTGGACCTGCTCATGAAGCAGCAGCGGATATGACTCCAATAGAACTAGGTATTCCACTTGGTATAGGTACAGCATCAAATCCTTGGAACTTTAGTACTGGTGCTGAAGCAGTTGATTTAGTTTCTAAATTAAATCCAAATGCTAGTGGTTTTTTTATCGATTATACAGATACATCTGATGGGCAGATAAATGTTGATATAAATCAAAATATTACTATACATTTCAGTTATAGTGTAGCTCCAAATACGAAAGAAGTGCCAGATAGATTTAAGTATGTAATTAGTCCCGATCCTGGTGGATGGACTGAAGAATGGAGTAATAACTATACAATTGTTACTCTATTACATAATGATTTTACTCCAGGAACAGAATATACTTTTGAAGTAACTGGTGCGACAAGTGGAATAGGATCTCCTGCTGGAATTCTGGCACCTAGTGGACTAACTTCGATGCCTCCAGTTCCATCTCCACCGTTTTTAATGCTTTTAACTCTTATTTTTGGTGTCGGAATTGGTGTTCTTGCTCAACCTCAACTTGTTGTTAGATATCTATCTGCAAAAAGTGAAAAGGCATTAAAAAAAGCAATACCTTATGGTGGTATTTTTATTCTTTTAATGACATTCACAGCTTTTAGCATTGGGCCTCTTTGTAATGTATTAATGGCAGAAAACGGATTGTTTTATCCAGGTTCACCTGATAAAGTAGTTCCACTTGTAATTGAAGAAGTTTTCCCACAATGGTTTGCATTCTTATTCTTATTTGCTGTTTTAGCCGCTGCAATGTCAACTGCGAGTGCATTATTTCATACAGCAGGGGCTGCTATAGGAAGAGATGTGTATGAAAAAGGAATGAAACGGAAAGGATCAAGTGAAAAATCAATTAAAATTACAAGAGTTGCGACAATAGGAATAGTTATTGCTACATTGATAATATCGCTGAATCCACCAGATGTTGTAGCTATTATGACAGCGTTTTTCTTTGGATTAATGGCAGTTACATTTCTAGCACCTTATACTCTCATGCTTTATTGGAAGAAAATAAGCAGAGCTGGCGCATGGGCAGGAATGCTTGGGGGTTTTATCTTTACAATGCTCTGGTACATTCTAATATACTTTAAAACATCGCCACAAATAATTGGTAATTCAATTACAGACAATTACTTGATTAACATGCTAGATCCAATTTTTATAGGATTACCGTTGTCTTTCATTTTATGTTTTGTAGTGAGCAAATTAATGCCACAGGATAAAGAAGAAGAAAAGGTTATGAAAAAAACCTTTGAAAACATTTAAACAACACCTTTTCTTTTCCTTTTTTTATTATCTGGAGGTTATATTTAATGGATATTATTGTTCTTGGCGCAGGATTGATGGGTCGAGCAATTGCATATGATCTCTGTAAACATTCAAATTTTGATAACATTACAATTGCAGATAAAGATAAACAAGCACTTCAATCTGCAAAAAAATCTCTTAATAGAAAAGAAATAGTTACTCATACGCTTGACATAAAAAAAACAAAAGATGTAAAAGAACTTCTTCAACAATATAATATAGCAATCTCTGCAGTACCATATAAGTTCAACTATGACCTAGCAAAAACAGCGATTGATACAAAAACACATTTCCTCGATCTTGGAGGAAATAATGAAATTGTGGAAAAAGAACGAAGTCTATTTGAAAAAGCCAGAAAAAAGGGTGTAACAATAATTCCTGATTGTGGCCTTGCACCCGGTTTAACATCAGTTATTGTCCGTGAAATTGTCGAAGAAATGGATTCTATTGAATTTGTAAAAATCAGAGTCGGTGGCCTTCCAGTTAATCCAAAACCTCCTCTTAACTACCAGATTGTTTTTTCACCAAATGGACTCATCAACGAATATGTTGAAGATGCTATTGTCCTTGATCATGGCAAAATAATTAAAAAAGAATCGATGACAGAGTTAGAAACAATAATTTTTCCAAAGCCTTTTGGAAAAATGGAGGCTTTTTTAACTTCAGGTGGTTGTTCAACTCTTCCATATACATATAAAAATAAGATAGGTTATCTTGATTACAAAACAGTCAGATATCTAGGTCATTGTGAAACATTTAAACCTCTTTTAGACTTGGGCCTAGGGAGCGAAAAATCAATTGATATTGGCGAGAAAATAATTGTTCCTAGAGAGTTGTTAATCATGTTTCTTAAAAAAAATCTTCCAACAAATGAAAAAGATGTAGTGCTTCTGAAAATTTTTGCTCAAGGAATAAAAGATGGGAAAAAAGTCAATTTAGAGTACACTATGGTTGATTACTATGGTGAAAAAAACGCAATTACTTCTATGATGCGTACAACAAGTTATCCTACTTCAGTTATTGCTCAAATGATTGAAAACGGTATGATAAAAGAACGTGGTGTTTTTGGATGTGAAGAAATCGTTCCCTGTTCTCCTTTTTTCAAAGAACTTAGGAAACGAGACATTAAAATAAAAAAGGAAATTAAATGAATGTAGAGAAAGAATTCTTAGATGGTAAAAAAAGGGCTCTTAAAAAGCTTAAAAAAGCCCATAGTGAAAACAAGGTTGACCAAGGGATTCTATCACTACTTGATATTATAAATGAATCTGATAATTACTATACTTCTAGTAGCTGTTTTGGAAGGATTGTTTTACTTGAGATACCTATTATTGGTGATAAAAAAGAAGCAAAATTTCTAGGTAAATGGCATAGAAAAATAAATGCAGAAGAGATACCATCTGCAGTAAAAAATGCAGAAACTGGCCAAATATGGTTTCTTTCACAGCCACCAATAATTCATATCGTTGCAAAAACAAATAATGCTGCAGAAAAAATCTTGAAAACCGCTATAGCAAGTAGTTTTAAAAATTCAGGTCTGAAATCTCTTGGTAAGAAGATTGTTATTGAAGTTTGTAGTACAGAACGACTAGATGCACCTGTTGGAAAAGATGGATTTCTTTTTTGCTCTAAAGATCATCTCGAGCTTTTGGTAAACATTTCAAATGAAATCATGAAAAAATCAACTCTTAAACTACAGAAATTTGAAGAAAAACTTCGGAAAGATTTAAATACTTACAAAACAACCATTTAACAGATATAATGAATGAAAGAAGAACCGACGGCGCATTAATTCTTTTTTGGTTAATTCTTATAATACTATCATCTTTCTGGATTGTTTTTAACTTTGTTAATTATAGGCATTTAGTCTTAATTTTACCAATTCTCCAATTTGGTTTTATTTTATCATATGTAAGTATAATAATTGCAATAATTGCTATATATGAAATGTTAAATAATGGAATATTAGTTAACAAAACTGATAAAACAAAAGAAAGACAACCACTAGAAAATAATATTAATGAGGTTTATCAGTATAATCATTTACTCGATCCATCGGATTCTGATATGAACAATTAATTACAATATGAATGTAATAACCATGCGTCTTTTGGAATTTTTTTGTATATTTGGTAAGGGTCCTTTTTAATTTTCTCGTATGCTCTTTCTCTAATAATATCATTGTTAAATGACCAGTAATATTTACGGATATTTTTTCCATTTTCGTTGAATTCTTCTCTTCTTATCTGAAGTAGTCTTTCCCTTTGCAACTCGTAAAACAAAGATCTTGCATATTTATCAATGGACATATCTTCAACTTCTTCCTGTCCATTAAAAATCTTTTCAATAGTTTTGGTAAGTGCTATTGCATCTTCTTTAATCATATCAAACCTGTTCTTTAGGGCTTTTGCTAGCAATCTCTTCATAATTTGTTTCCTCACTGTATCACCTTTTTGTTATTCTCCTTATAAATCATTTGTTGTACAATTATTACCCGTTATTTTACAATAAAACAATGATGTTGTTTTTTTCATAACTAACCCCTATACTATATTATTATCACACTGACTTATATGATTTATAGACCAATTGTTCAATCCAATTGTAAAAAACAAGGTTTTTATATCTGATTTTATCTCAACATTATTAATAAAATAATGAAAAAAAGATAGTAATATTATTTTGAAACAAAAGTTTATTAAATACTATAACTTTATGCTCTAATGGGGGTATTAAGTGAGAAATATTTCAATTAAAATCATTGTATACTTAATTTTGTTTCTTTTAACTATTGGAACTATATCTTCAGTAGCAGATTATCAGCTTATAGAAAAAGAAAAAATTTTAGGGAACTATCAGCTAGAATATGAGTATTATACCTATCCAGAAATGACCGATCTTTTATATGACCTTGAGGAAACCTATCCTGATATTATGTCGTACACTTCTTTAGGTGTAACCTATGAGAATAGAGATATATGGATGGTTAAACTATCTGACAACGTAGAGGTAAATGAAGATGAACCAGGAGTAATTCTTATGGGCGCTCATCATGGTAATGAAAAACCCAGCTATGAATCTTTAATTTTTTTCATTAAACATATGGTTGAAAACTATGGAAAAGAAAACACAGATGATGATGGTGACGGATTAATTAATGAGGATATTATCGACGGTGTTGATAATGATGATGATGGTTTGGTTGATGAAGACCCTTCGGAGGATCGAGTAAGAGAAGTAATTAATAACACAGAAATTTTTTTAATACCTATGGTGAACCCTGATGGAGTAGAATATAAATCTGGTCAATATGATGGATGGAGAAAGAATCGTGCCCCTAAAGAAGGGCAGACTTATAATATCGGTGTTGATTTAAACAGAAACTATGCGTATAAATGGGAATTGTATGACATCTTTCCCTTGGCATATAATGATGCTTATATGTCAAATCCTGAGAGTTGGAATTACCGGGGAGAAGAACCATTCTCTGAAAAAGAATCAACAGCAATAAAAAATTTTGTTGAAACTGAAGATATCAAAATTTCTATTTCATACCATACTTATGGAGAGTTTATAGTTTATCCTTGGACGCATACAAGTCAAAAGACGCCTGATGAAAATCAATTTATTTCTATTGGTGAAGGTATATCTAGTATCAATGATTACTATCTTTACAAAGGCAGAGGAACTATTTTGCCATGGCCAGGTGGCACTATTGGTACATCTGAGAACTGGTTGTATGCTAAACAAAATATTCTATCTTTTGTAATTGAGCTTTGTAAAACCCGGGCTCCAAAAGATCCAGATGTTGTTTATGACTATTGCGTGAAGCATGTTGGAGTAAATCTATATGTATGCGAAAAGGCTCCTTCTACAAAAATAATAAAAAATGTTTTAGATAGACCCTTTCCATTATTCAATTTTTTATCATTTCTTCAAAATTTATATAATTCGTAATAAAAACATCTTTACCTTTCATATTTTTTATTCTGTTAAATTTTAACTTGTAATAATCTATAATTCTTTTTCCGAATTATTTAAATCTCTTTTATTTATACACTGCTTTGAAAATAGGGGGTTTATATTATGAAAAAACGTGCATACAATTTTTATGCAGGTCCAGCGACATTGCCACTTCCAGCCTTAAAGATAGCTCAAAAGGAGCTTTTAGATTTTAATGGTACCGGCATGTCTCTTATGGAGTTGTCTCATAGATCGAAAGGATACGCCGAAGTGCATACACAGGCATCAAACCTGGTTAGAGAGCTTATGAGGATACCTGATGATTTTAAGATACTATGGCTGCAGGGTGGAGCTTCAACACAGTTTTATATGATTCCGTTGAACCTTCAAAAACAGGGTAAACCAATGGAATATGTGAATACCGGCGCTTGGTCTAAGAAAGCTATCAAAGAAGGTAAGTTTTATGGAGATGTAAAGGTGGTTGCTAGCTCCGAGGATGAAAATTTTTCATACATCCCAAGTGATATTAAATTCAGTGACAATGCAGCATTTGCTCATATTACAGGTAACAACACCATATATGGAACTGAGTACCATGAATGGCCAAAGGTGCCAGATGATGTGCCCCTAGCTTGTGATATGTCCTCAAATATTATGGACAAAGTAATTGATTCAAAGAAATTTGGTGTTATTTATGCTGGTGCTCAAAAAAATATAGGTCCTTCAGGGGTAACTCTTGTGATTGTGAGAGAAGATCTTTTTGATAGAGTACCTGAAAACACTCCTACTATGCAAAAATGGAAGACCCATATGGAAAAGGATTCGCTTTTTAATACAGGTCCATGCTGGGCAATTTATATGTGTAAATTATCTTTAGACCATCTCAAGGGACTCGGTGGTGTTACAGCAATAGAAAAAATTAACAGAAAAAAAGCAAAGATACTTTATGATACTATAGACAAATCTAATGGTTTTTACAAAGGACATGCAAAATTTGGCTCTAGATCCTTAATGAATGTAACATTCAATCTAAAAACACCAGAGCTTGAGGAAAAATGTGTAAAGGAAGCACTTGGAAGAGGACTTGTTGGTTTAAAAGGTCATAGATCTGTGGGTGGTATGAGAGCTTCAATTTACAATGCGATGTCAATCGAGGGAGTTCAGACGCTTGCTGATTTTATGAAGGAATTCCAAGAGAACAATCAATAGGTTATAATAACTTAATTTTCACTTTTTCTCTTCTTAAATTATTTCATTTTGACATTTTTACGAGTTAAGTTTATATATCACAATTGACAAACAATGTCATGGTATGAAATATCTTTGTTAAGGTGGAAGGTAAGATGGATAAAAGAGTAATGATTGTTGATGACGAGCCTGATATATTGTCTTCATTAAAAACTGTTTTTGAACGTGAAAATTATGATGTTGTTGCTGTTACAAATGGATTTGAATGCATAAATGAAATAGAAAAGGGATTCAAAGGAGTAATACTTTTAGATCTTATGATGCCAGAAATGGATGGATGGGAAACCATACATGAAATAGTAGACCGAGGATTATTGAAAAATGTTGCAATAGCAATTATAACTGGAAAAGGGACAAAAGATTACCAAAAAATGAGTTTACTAGGACCTTATATATTTGACTACTTACCAAAACCCCTTGACATAAATCAATTACTATCAAGTGTAGAAAAATGTAACAAGTATTTTTACTCTAGGAATAATTGATTCAAAAGATATAGCTCACCAATTTATTCGTATTTTAAAATTGTTATTTTTACATTTTGACGTTTTATCATATTGTCATTTTAACAGAGCAGTCTTAAATATAATGATTGAAATCTTGAAACTAACACCCCATCCTATACACGGTAGGTCTGGATCAGAGATTCAAGATAAAGAACATCTTGACTCGTTCATCAATTCCCTGCTTTCAGGATCCAGACCATATCCACTCTAAATCACTGAATATCAGGATATATATCTTAGAATTCATCCAATTTTTTAATACTAATTTCTTTAATTAAATTCTGAGCTGTTTTCCAGGAATGTCTTGTATGTGGAGGTAATGATCGAAATTTTTTAACCCATTTTTTTAGAAACTTTTGTGTAATTGGATCAGCAGGATAGCCACTGCCCAGTGGCAAATTAAGTTTATTTTCTAAATTTTGTGCTATATTCCAGATTTCTTCATCTCTTTTGGTTTTTGCAAGAATTGATGCAGCACTTACGATTGGATATATCTCATCGGCTTTATGCTTTGATATAATATTTGGTTTAAAGGAAAGACCTGATAAAATATCTCTGCCAAAACGCTTTTCAATAACATCAGCAGAGTCAACGTAACAGATTTCCGGTTTGAGTTTTTTTATCACTTTAGTAAAAGCATTTACTTCAATTTCATTTAATGTCATAACTGTTCGCATATCATCGATGTCTTTTGCAGGAATTACCAATATTTCATAATCAAGGGCTAGTTCTTGGATTTTTTTTGCTAGAATTATCCTTCTTTGAGGTGTGAGCTGTTTTGAATCTCTAACTCTATATTCAATTAGTTTTGAATCATCTTTGAGATTAACTCCAGCTACTACAAGTGGGCCAATGACTGGTCCTCTGGGCGAATAAGACCTTTAATCACAGATTTCATCCTTATTCTCTACCCGCTTCATCGACCCCGCATATCGGTTCTATCACAATACAATCACCTCTTTTTTTGTTGGTTTAATCATCCATATACCTTTTACATCTTTAAATACTAGATTTAATTTCTCTAATTCTGTAAGTCTTCGATATGCTGATTTCCAACATACACCAATTTCTTTTGCAAGTTTTTTTGTATTTTTTCTTTTATGTATAAGAGATTTAAGATAATTATCCTTAACTTTTGAGATTATTATCTTATTTTGATTATTTTTAATCCAATAAGCTTTACTTTTTACATAAAATACCTGAATTTTATTTTCTTTTTTTAATGGTATTAAAATGTCTTGAATTCTTGCTTGCGATCGATTAAATTCTATTGATAATTCGAAAGAAGTATATGGTTTGTTCAATTTTTTCAATATATTGTCTCTCAAATAATTATCAGGGTAATGTATTTCTTTGTAACTGTTAAGCAACTTCCAAAATTTTTCTTTTTTTATTGGATGCAAATCCGCAATTTTAATATTAGCAAGTTTGTCCCAGTTCCATTTTCCAGTTATATTGTAGGATCTTCCATTATATGAATATTTATAAGTAATTTTATAATATTTAAGAATTTGTTCAATAAATTTATTGGGCTCTCCTTGAGCTATTCTTATTGTTCTATTACTATGGCTACCTCCTTTCAAATTTCCTTCTCCAGCAAAAAATCCTCTTAAAATATATTTGAAAAATTTCTCTTCGTTTTTTACTTTATTGACGATATTTATCCACTGGAAATTTAGTTTTGTAGAACCAATTCTATAAATAAAATAGGGTTTACTTGCTCTTTTGTCTATATAATAGTTAATTTTACAATTTAAACTTATTTTGATTTTTTTCTTATCAGGTGAATAAATATAAATGCGAGGTTTAATTTTTTCATGCTTGAAAATTTCTTGCATAGTTTTTGCAAATAATTCAACTAAGACATAGCAATTATTTGTAAATGTTATTTCCCATTTTGTCTTAGTATCACCTTCTGCAAGCCATAAGCCAACGCATTCAGCGACTTCTAGATTAATTTTTATTTCTATTCCTTCAATATTGATTTTAATAGCTGTTTCATCCCCATTTTTAGATTTTCTAAATAATATATTCATAAACAGTTAAAAGACATTGCGGAAAATATGAATTGACAGGCAATTTTTTATTATTAAACCCTATTCAACTCCAATGTGCCGCCGTAGCTTAGCTGGTGGAGCGGCTGATTCGTAATCAGCAGGTCGTGGGTTCAAATCCCTCCGGCGGCTTACTGAATAAAGAATTAAATCCCAAAATTATTTTTTTATTAAATACTTCTTATCGCGTAAATTTTACCATTTTTAAATGAGAAATTGCAATTTTTCATCAAAAATGTTTTTCTTAAATTAAGAGGTTGCTTGAAAAGAAATTATTTGGTTTATACATAATTAATTCCAGCACGTAAAATTCTGAAATCTTTGTT
This sequence comes from Thermoplasmata archaeon, assembly GCA_020054495.1. Taxonomy (GTDB): domain Archaea; phylum Thermoplasmatota; class E2; order DHVEG-1; family DHVEG-1; genus JAGMDE01. Next base: position 26,091 of record JAHWGK010000020.1, read on the forward strand.
AATAATTGATTGGATTATTTGTCGAATAATATAGCTTGGTCTTAGGTAAAATCTTTTTGTTGCTTTTTTACAATACTTCTCTAGTTCTTCCTTAGTAAAATTACTTAATCCTTTTCGTGAGTCAGCAATTGAATTTTCATCATTCTTTAACTTTCCATTTTTAACAGCTTCTAACCATAAATCAGATCCTTGAAGATAAATTAACGGATTAAAAATTGCAATATCTAAAGGTAAGGAACAAGCAAATTTTATTGTTTGTTCAAGATGTTTTTTTGTTTCATTTGGAGCACCAAGAATAAAATTTCCAATTGTAAAAAAATTCATCTCTCTACTTAAATTAACCGCTTTTCTTATTTGAGGAAGTGTTATTTCTTTTCGATATAAATCAAGAACATCTTGATTTCCTGATTCTATTCCAAAATAAATATGTTTAACACCTGCTTGCTTCATTTTTTTATACAAACCTCGGTCGGCAGAATCAACACGAGCTCCTTCAATATAAATCTCCATATCAAGATTATTTTTAATAATTCCATCAAGAATTTTATGAACTCTCTTTTTATCTAAAAGAAAATTATCATCCACGATCATTACTGATCCGTGTTTCTTATTTATTTCCTTTAATTCATTGATAACATTATCTGCAGACCTTGCTCTAAATTTTTTTAAGGATAAATTTTTTCTTGTACAAAACCTGCATTTAAATGGACAGCCCCTACTTGTAATCATAGCTGTAAATTTTTGTTTATAAAAATCTGTATTATCTAATGTCCCATATTCATATTTATTAATTAGATGGCGAGCAGGAAACGATATTGAATCTAAATCCATAATTATTTTTACAGGTTTTCCTACTTTAATCTTTCCTTCATCTCGATATTGAACTCCTGGTAATTCAGAAAATTTTTTTGTTCCATTTAGTGCCTTCATAATATCCTTTATTACAAATTCACCTTCTCCTTCAACACATATATCAGCAGCGGGTATATCCTTCAATGCTTTTTCAGGGTGATAAGTACAATGGGAGCCACCAATAATAATTGGTATATCTGGATTTGTTTTTTTTATCAACTCTGCGATATTTGCCGCTTCTTTATACATCATCGTATATATACTTAAACCAACCACATCTGTAGAAGATAGAGACTCGATTAATGCTTCTTTTGGATTTTCTTCAGTATTAAAATCGATAATTTTTACATTATGTCCTTCATCTTCAAGAGATTTTCCAATATACAAAATACCTAATGGTGGATAATATATTGCTTTTGATTTAAATTGTTTAGATGTGGAGTACCGATGAAAGAGTGGAGGTAGATGTACTAATAAAACATTCATTTTTATCATCTCAATATGTAGTTAATAATAAATTTACCAAGGTAAGTTTATATACTTTATAGACCAATCATTCAATCTTACAAAGACGGAAATTATTAAATTAGTTTCAATAAGAATTTTAAAAAAAATTTCAATATCTTAGCAATAATTAAATATTCATGTAAATAATATCAATATAGATATGCCTCTTGATAAATCTAAAAACCCTTGGAATCCAGATGATGAAGGTGATCATTACCCCATAAAAAGGGAATGGTGGACTATTGAAACTATTTTTAAAAATTTGGAGAACAACAGAAAATGGAATCTAAAGATAATTATGTCATATAATATGGAAACACCTTCTTGTTTTTATCAATATGCTCTTTTTGACATAACCTCCGGAAAATGCATTTTTAGAAAAGATATTGATGATAAAATAGATAAATTTATACATAAGAAAAATGAGGTTTATCTACAATATGATAAAACCATAATTAAAGGATTATTCCCCAAATATAATGTCCATTTAGAAGATGAAAAACACGAACTTTTTATTGATATGGATTTTAATGCAATTTCGCTTCCACATTGGCTTGCACAGGATATTGCAAAAGGAAACCTTCCTTTTGGATGGAACTTTTACAGATATGGATTCATACCAAACTGCGATTCGAAAGGTTCACTAAAAATAAAAAATAAGTCTTATAAAATTCAGGGCAAAGGATATTTTGAACATGTGTGGGGAGAATGGTCCTATCAGAACCCACTTCAGAAAATTTCAGGATCGAAACAAACAATTTTAACTTATATTAATCTAGCAAAATGGTGGATTTCTCATCATAAACCATCAATTCCAAATTGTATTTCTTTTACTACGGAAAATAACATTTTTGGATATGATTGGAATTGGGGTATATTTGATAATGGGTGGAGTCTTTTCTACGGCAACATTTTGTTTTGGATAAACGACGGACCTACTTTTGGTGTGTTGTATATAACACCTGATGGAGAGAATTACTGGGAATTCCGCGATATTAATTTCCACTATAATAAGCTAATTTATGTGAAAGATTATGATATCTATTTCCCCTCAGATATGATACTCACAGCAAAATTAGGTGAAAAAAAAGTAAACCTAAGATTTTGGTTAACAACAAAAAGTTATGAGTATATTGATTCTTTTAAGAATGATGGTTTTTATAAAGCATTTATTTTAAGCGAAATGCCTGGGAATATGGAAGGCGAATATACAGATGGTAAAAAAACATTGAAACTTCAAGGAGATTGCAAAATGATGCCATTACGTCAGCCATCAATTCTCGGTCACAATGAATTAAAAATTCTTTTTACAAAACCTCCAAATGGAATAGGTATTGATGTTGTCTTTGATTCTCATTATCTAAAAAAACATCTTGAAACAGGAATACAATTTAAAATGAAGCCAAAAATTAAATTTAATATTCAAAGATTAAAAAATAAGGATTACTCTTAAATTTAAACTTTTTAGATTTTAATATCATCATTTATATTTCATTTTTTACTGCTGTAATAGAATAATATCCAGGTTTAGCAATCAGTAAAAGTACACACTCAAGAACGAATTTAATAAAAAATGCACATTTCATTCGAAAAAAATTAATTATTGTCTTATCCTTTATATTATCTTTAAATTGTGTTTGAATATTGGCATATGAGTTTTTAAATATAGAAGAAATAATAAAACCATATAAGTGTAAGTATTTTACATTTCCTGTGGTTAAGAGATTATAGATATTAATGTTTTTAAATCCCTCAATATCATTATATAATTTAAAAGTATTAATTGACACATCTCCCAACGGAAATTCAAGTTCCCTTAAAAAATTATAACGCATATTTTTTACAAATGAATTAAACGAATCATGTTTTCGAAAAAAATCTATAATAACAATTTTTCCACCAGGTTTCAGAATTTTATACATTTCATTTAAAAATTTTTTTTTATTTTTAGTACAACTAACAGATTCAAGTGCAAAAACACAATCAAAATATTCATTTGGGAATCCTGTATCAAAAAATGATCTTTGTAAAAATTTAGTGTTTTCAACATTTTTTTCTTTTTGTAATTTTTCAGCTAATTCAATCTCATTTGGAGCAAGTGTTATTCCAATAAAAGTAATATCTGGATATTTATTAGCCAAATGTATTGAAGTTGCACCTACTCCACAACCGGCATCTAGGATTTTCATTAGATTTTCACTATTTAATCCAAGAAGTTTCCCAACAAAATTATTCATATTAATCATTGCTTCTTTTTGATTTTTTATACCTTTTTCATAAAATCCAAGATGCCAACCAAGTACAAGATTATCATCATTTCTGTGTATTCTATTTGTATCTGACCAAAGTCTATTATAAATTTTTTTTATTTTCTTTTCATTGTCAATATTTTTTTTCATGGAATATGTTTCCTCGCATTTATTATATAAATTTGAAATGGAATATTATCAGTTGAACAAAGATACTAAGGAATATTAAATTATATGACATTAGAAAATAATCGTATCCTTTTCTTCCAACAATTGGAGCAATAATTTTTCTGTTTTTATTATCTGCTCTTAGGAGTTTATATGAATAATACATTATGTATAACCATAACAATATAAAAAAAATCATAAAAATTGGTGACAAAACTGTTTTTATAAAAATTAAAATTCCAAGTATTCCTGAAATAAAAAACATAGAAAATGATATTATTGAAGCATTTTTAGGTCCAAAAGAAGTTGCATATGTTTTTACTCCATGTTTAAGATCACCTTCATAGTCATGTATTCCTTCTGGAAGATCATGAGCATTATCTGCAAAATATGTAAATGCAACTAAAAGAAGTAATATTTGAATTTCAGAGCTACTAGTTGAAATACTTCCAAAAATCGGTAGTGAAAATATTATTTCATTTGATTGAGGAAGCGCTGTCCAAATAACAATAAAGCCAAATATTGCTACAACAACCCATTGAATTGGAGTGAATATCTCAGAATATGCTGGTAATTTGATTATTTTTTTCAGATATTTATTATGGAATGCTACAAACAAAGCAGCAATTCCAACAATAATTAAGCCCCATATACTTGTTAACAATCCAAAAATAAATGTCATTGCAGAAAAAACTAAGGCAATAGTAAAAAATTTTTTCTTAGAAATTCTACCTGAGGGTATAGGGCGGTCAGGATGTGCTAAGGTATCTATATCTGAATCGGTGATATCATTCCATATTAATGTAGCAAAAAAACCTGAATATAATGTAATTACTGTCAATATAATTACTAAAAACACATTCAAGTTGTAAGGTTTTATACCATAGGCAAGCATAGGTACGCTAGCAAACATCAAAAAATAACTTGCTAGTTCATAGGGAGGCAAATCTCTCCAATTGGAAAGAAACTCAAAAGGTCTTTTAAGAATATGATAAATTTTATCCTTTTTTCTATAGCTTAACTTCGCCATCCTATTTGCCCTTATAGAAAAAGTTGTCGATTATAGTTTATAAGGTTTGTAGACCGATCATTCAATCCAAAATTAAAACTCTAAAAAAATGGTATAATGCCTACGCATGATACGGATGTGGAAAAACTTCAAGAATGACTTCTTCAACTGATTCTGCTCCCCTGCGCGGACTATTTATTATTTTATACTTTTTTGCTATTTTCATTTTAGTAAAAAGCTCAGGAGTGTATTTAATAAAATATTTTAGTAAAATGTCGCTTGGTAATTTTTTATGATGAGCAATCATCAAATTGATTATTCGATATTTGATTTCCTCATTTTTTAATCCGTAGAAAATTTCTGTACCCCTTGGACTTCTTTTCATCCAATATCCTTTATCCATTCTTTGTACCATTCCATTTTCTACAGTAGCTTGCTCAATAATATCCCTCTCTTTTAATTTCTTTAAATGAAAAGCAATTGTTCCTGGGTGCTTGTTAAGGTCCTCGCTTATATCAATCTGAGAACGAATGCCATATTCGGTTATTGATATTATTATATTTCGTGGTGTATCCTGTCTTAAAAGGATCAACATTTCTTTGTCTTTTTGACCTATTTTATTTGCAGCCCAATATCTCTTATATCCGCTGACAAACTTTGAAAGTATTAAATCATGTTTATTTAAATATTTAAGATGGTAGGCTAGAGTTGTTCTTGGAATATTTAATTTTCTAGAGAGTTCTCTTAAATGTACTCCGGGGTTTTGAAATATGAATTCATATATTTCCTTCTTTTTTTGGAAATCGAAGATATTTTTTTGAGACATCATGTTTTTTTACCCATATGATCTAAATATATCTAACATTTTATATTAACTTATTGGAATGTACATCGTCGATTGACGAAAATATAGCAGCTCTGCAGCTTTGTAATCCCCATTTAATTAATAGATATAGAGCCGATATTATACATACAATTGGTAATATTTTTGTGGTATATGAGTCTTATAAATAGTTAATAACACAAACATAAACGCATACAAAAGATACTGCAGTTTTTATACTATGCGCTTTGAGTGAAAATTAGAAATACATTTTACGGATATTTTTTACTCATGGATGTTAACTTTGGCTCTAAGGTTTCCTCCGAAGGTTACTTATTATCATCACAAGATGAACATGTACCCAGTTTAGCACTCCAGAAGTTAACACCCTCAGCACCAAATCTTCTATTACAATTTTTACATATCACTGTTAGTCATCTCTATTTATTATAATATAATTTGTAAATATTTGTTATAAAGAGTTTATTGTACAACTCTTACCAAAAAAGGTTTTTTTTACTTGTTAATCAATATTTTCTGTATTCTAGCTATTAGATCTTTTACATCAAATGGTTTAACAATATAATCCTCTGAGGCCATTCCTCCAAGGCCTATGCTCATGGTATCACCTTTAGCAGTTAAAAATACTATAGGAATGTTGCTCCATTTTGGATTTTCTTTGATTTTTGCTGCCACGTCCCATCCACTTACATCAGGCATCATTATATCAAGTAAAATTAGATCTGGATTAATTGTTGATTCATCCAACTTTCTAAGACATTCTTTACCATCAACAGCTCTAATTACTTCATAGCCGCTCATTTCTAGCATTTGTCCAACCGTGGTCAGAATATCAGGTTCGTCATCTACAACCATTATTTTTTTATTCATTTTCTTCCTTTTCTTCTAATATTTTGTCGATTCTATTTAGAAGGCTATCTTTATCGAAAGGCTTCATTATATAATCTGCAAGTCCTTCTTCTATTAGTACTTGTTTTCTTTTATCAGATATCTCCAAAACACTCATAAAAGCTACCTTTATATCCGGTGATTTCTTGTTAATTCTGTTAAATACATCCCAACCACTCATCCCAGGCATCATAATATCTAGAAGAACTAAGTCTACTTTTTCTTTTTCTAACACTCTTAAACATTCTTCACCACTATGGGCAGCTACAACGTTATAACCTCCTAATTCAAGAACTGTTCTAGTAAGATCAACTATATCTGGTTCGTTATCTACAACCATTATTTTTTTCATTTTCTCATCTCACCATTTTTGAAAGGACTATTAATAATACCAATTATTGTATATCAATAATCTGTTTTTAAATTAACGCATTTATCAATATTTTTTAAAAATGTAAAAGATTTAAATCTGATTACCTTAATTACTAGGTAATAACTGAGGTTGTTTATGCTGAAAGATAGTTCAAATTCAAAGTTTACCCTTAAAGACAAGCTTTTTGCTCATTTAGAAACATGGAGACTGTATACTGTAATATGGTGTGGACTTGTTGGTTTGGCTGGATCATGTATCGCATTTGGTAGTTTTCCACCATTAAAAATTGCACTTCTAGCTTTACTTATACCTATGATGGGTTGGACTGCTGGATTATATCTCTCAGATTTTTTGGATAGAAAACTAGATGCTATACAAAAACCCCATAGACCTATTCCTTCCGGTAGAATCAAACCAAAAGAAGCACTTGCAATAGGAGGCATATTTGCATTAACAGGATTTATCCTATCATTCTTACTTAGTTTAAACAATATAATATTAGTTTTTGTAGTGGCACTACTAGTGTTTTTGTATGCTAAAATTTCAAAATCCCGTGGAATAATGGGAAACCTAAATAGAGGAATCGTTACAGTTGCTGCCTATTTTTTTGGGGTATTTTCAATAAACCAACCTATCCAATCGATACCTATATATATCTGGTTACTAGCAATTGTATTCCTACTTCATGATACCAATAGTAATCTTGTTGGTGCAATAAGAGATATGGAGGGTGATAAAGCGGGAGGTTACATAACTATACCTGTAAAATTAGGATTGAAAAAATCCATATTTATTTCACTTATTTTGACCATCATTTGGCTTTCACTTACCTTATATTTGCCATTTTATTATAAATTTTTAAATAATGAGTTTTATTTTATTATGATACTTGATGTTATTATTCTAATAGCGCTCTATGTTTTTTTATTCAAATCGTTAACGAGTTACTCAAGAGAAAAAGCCTTAAAGTTCCATGAATTTTTTGTAATAGAACGTATAACTCTTGCATCAGCTTTTATATTTGGAATTGTAGACATTTACATTGCCGCAAGTATATATCTAATTGCGCTGTTGGTTACAAGTATTTCTCAATTTATACTTAGAAAAAGATATGAATTCAAGGAGATTACAAGATGAGATGTCTTGTTACAGGTGCAGCAGGTTTTATTGGAAATGCATTGGTAAAAAGACTTGTTAAAGAAGGGTATGAGGTAAAAGCTCTAATTCATAAAACAAAACCGAAAAATTATGGGAAAAATGTAGAATACGTAAATGGTGACATTACAGATATTAAATCTATAAAGCCTTTTTTTAAGGATGTTGATTTTGTTTTTCATTGTGCGGCTCTGGTGAAAGACTATGGGCATAAGAAAAATTTTTATAAAATAAATCTAGAAGGCACAAAAAACCTTGTTAAAGCATCTGAAGAATCTGGAATTAAGAAATTTATTTTTCTAAGTCATATCAGGTATGAATCTGAAAAAAGTGTTGGTTACTACAGCAAAACAAAGGCACTAGCTGAACAATATCTTTTAGAAAAATATAAACAAAATGGTTTTCCTGTGATAATCATTTGCCCAGGAAATGTTTATGGTCCTGGAGCAACGACATGGGTTCAAAGACCACTTAGGTCTATTCAAAAAAATCGGTTTTCTTTAATAGATCATGGAACTGGTATCTTTCTGCATACATATATTGATAATCTATTAGATGCAATAATTGCTTCATTGAATGAACAAAAAGCTTTAGGTAAAAAAATAGATATAACTGATGGAGACAATAGTACTACTTGGGGTGAATATTTTAACTCCATTGCAAAAATGGCTGGAAAACCCAATATAAAAAGGAATATGTCAAAGAAAACAGCATTTTTAATTAGTAAACTGATGATATTTTTAAATATAGTATTTAAAATAGAGCCATGGGTTACACCAATGGCAGTTCGAGTTCTTGTTAATCATAATACGGTTTCAATTGAAAAAGCAGGATATTTGTTAGGCTATGAACCAGAGGTAGATTTTCATGAGGGAATAAAACGAGTTGAAAGTTGGCTTCGAAAGGAAAATTATATACCCTAATAATTTTTCAATATTTTCAAGCCCATACTAAAATTATTTAAGATGACTCTATGTATTGCAAATGTCGTTCTATATATCGGATTACATATAGGAGAATTAAAAAAATCATGTTAAGAATAATTTCTTTTATTATCGAAAGAACTAGTGTAAATTTTGATATTCATAAATTAAAAAAAATTAATGATTTAGGATTTATAATTGTTGAAAAAATTCTAGTAAAATTCCGGAATTTACATCCTTTATATTTTGACTTTTATGATGAAATGACTGAAAATGAAATTAAATTAGCAAATATTTCAGAAGACGACGTGATCTTGCATATTGGTTGTGGGCCAATTCCTGCTACTTCTATTCATATTACTAGAAAAACTGGTGCACAAGTCACAGGAATAGATCACAATCTTAGTTCAGTAAAACAAGCACAATTATGCATATCTAAATATAATCTTTCAGATAAAGTTAAAATCAAATATGCAAAGGCAGGACAATTTCCAATAGATAATTTTAATTTAATTATTTTATCTCAAGGTATCAAGCCTCATGAGAAGATTTTAGAACATATCGGTAGTTCTATGAAACATGAGGTTCAAGTCATTTTTAGAACAAGCTATTCTACTAGTGGAAAACTTAGTAAAAATGACATGTTTTTAAAGGACATTTTTAAAATTATTAATATAGTATCCCACGAGAAACATGGTCTATTGATTTCGATTTTACTAAATAAAAAATAAAGGTGAAACCTCTAAAAATTTGAAATTAATAGTGCAAAATATATAAGAGATAAACCAATAACTTTGAAAAGAAATGCTGTATAATTGGAGGTAATATATCATCATAGAACGATTTGCGCCTTTTGTAAAATCTATACTAAAGGAAAAACAAACCTATTCAAAAACTATTATTAAACCAATTTTTAGTAAATTTTCTAGAAAAACAATCGATCAATACAAATGGTTTAAACTTAAAAAATGCCTTAGACATGCGTACAATAATTCTCCATATTATCATAAAGTTTTTAGAGAGAATAACCTTAAACCAAGCAATATTAAATCATTTAAAGATTTAACCAAAATTCCTTACACAAAAACTGAGGATTTACAAAGAGATCCTAAATCTTTTTTTGCGGTTCCTGAGGATAGATTTGTAAAGGTTTTTACAACGGCAGGTACAACAGGTAATCCAAAGAAAGCTTATTTTACTAGAAAGGATATTGATACGATAATTGATTCTGCAGCTCTCGGTGGAAAACTCCTATACGGTATTACTAGCAAAGATGTTATTCGAATAACTTTTGAAGTTGGATATGGAACAGAAATATGGGGTAATAATTATTGTTTAGATAGAGCCTATGGGATTTTAAATGGTGCATTAACCCTTGCTACAGGAAGATTATCTGTTGAAGAAGAATTGGAAATCATTAAAGAATATAAACCAAATATTTTTGCAGATGTATCCTCGCGTGTCAATTTTCTTACAAATGAGATGAAAAAATTATGTGATTTAAAAACACTAGGTATAAAAAAATTCTTAATCGGTGCTGAACCAACCCCCAACTCATTTAGAAAAAGAATTGAAGAAGCATGGGATGCAGATGTTTTTATAGGATATGGGTTAACTGAAATTGGCCTACTTATGGCAGGCGAGTGCAAAATGAAGCACGGCATGCATCTTGGTGAAACCAATTTTCACACTGAAGTAGTTGATCCTGAAACAGGTGAACAATTAGAAGATGGTGAAATTGGAGAGTTACTTTATACTACTTTTAACAGAGAAGGAATGCCTTTGATTCGATATAACTCACATGATCTTGGGAGAATAATTCCCGAAGAGTGTAGTTGTGGACTTCCTCTTAAAAGGATTGAAATTAAGGGGAGATCAGATGATTTTATTCCAATTGGAGCCGGAGATAATCTTTTTACTAGAATGTTTGATGAAGCTATTTTTAAGATACCTGAAATAATTGAATATCAAGCTGTATTTGATAAAAAGGATGGAAAAGATCTTATTACAATAATTGCTGAAAGTGAAGTAATAAATGATACAATTAAGAAAAAAATCGTAGATAATATTAAGAAACTTCCAGAGATAAAAAACGGTATAGAGCATTCAAAAACTGTTACGATACCAATAGCAAAACTTGTTAAACCAAACACTTTTGATAGGAATTCTATTAAATTTAAACGGTTGATAGATAATAGAAATCTTTACGATTAAAAATCTATGCTATTCAAAATTTTTAGTTAACTGGAATGTCAAGTTTTTATAACTGCATGTTCAATTTATTAGCCAGCTATTGCTTTTAAACCCATTTTAATAAATCGAAGATCTCTTTTAACTAGAGCATAATATATTTCTCTTCCCCAGAGACGAGGGTTAAAGTAATAACTTTTATATGCTTTCATGGTGAAATCAACTAATTCTTTTTCTGTAAAATTACCTAACTTCCTTGTTGAATCAGCATTAACCGTATGCTCTTCTGGTTTTATTTTTCCTTCTTTAATTGCATCTTCCCATATAGGAGATCCAATGACATATGAAAGATTATAAAACGTTGCACTATCCAAAGGAATAGATTTTGCAAATTTTATTGTATTATTAATATGCTTTTCTGTTTCAATAGGAGCACCAAGAATAAAGCTGGCATTTACGTAAAATCCCATTTCTTTGCTTAATTTAACAGCTTTTCGTATTTGGGAAACAGTAATTCTTTTATCATAAAAATCTAAAACATCTTGATTTCCAGATTCAATCCCATAATGAATGATTTCTACACCAGCTCTTCGCATTTTTTCATACAACCCCCGTTCAGCTGAATCAATTCTTGCTCCTTCAATCCATAAATTAATATCTGTATCCTTCTTAATTATGAAATCCATTATTCCCTCTGCTGCTTTTTTTCTAAGTAAGAAGTTGTCATCTACAAAAGCAAGAGTGTTATATCCTGAGTTTATGATTTCTTCGATTTCTTTTATAATATTTTCAACAGATCTTGCTTGATATCCTGGCAGTTGAGAGCGCAATCCACAGAATCTACAGTGCAACGGGCATCCCCTTGAGGAAAGAACAGAAGTGACTTTACCTTTTCCAACTTTTACTCCAAGCATATAACCATAATCATATTTTTCAACAAGATGACGGGAGGGAAACGGTATGTCATCTAACTTATCGATTTGCTCATATGGTTTATTACTATGCTTTATTTCATTGTTTTCTTTGTAATAAACACCTGGGATTGTTGATAATTTTCTTTTTCCTTGAATTGCTTCTACAATTGGAACTATAACTTCTTCTCCCTCTCCCTTTACACAAATATCTGCATTATGATCACTGAGAGTTTTTTCTGGCTCAACGCAACAATGCGGGCCACCAATTAAAACAGGGAGATCAGGATCACACTCTTTAACAAAATTAGATAGCATAATTGAGTTTTTTAGTGCTGTTAATTCTGTGTATACTGTCATACCAACAACATCAGATGAAAGAATTTTCTTTTTTAATTTATCTTCGCCCATATCTTCAGCGTTACAGTCTATAACTTCTATATTATGGCCATTAAGCTCAAGAATCTTTGATAGATATAAAATACCCAGTGGCGGCAAATTTGCACCGACAGCTACACCCTTTCCAACGGCTAGTTCCCATTTTCCAGAGGCTGGATAAATAAATAATATTTTCATGTGAAAAACCTCAGGTTATTAATAGTTGTAACTAAAGGATAGGCAGGGCTATAATTTTGTTTACACATATAATTTTCTAACATCAACATATGATAGTTTCTCTAGATGGAGGAGAGTTTATTTAAGTTTTCCTTAAAATTCAGGATTATGTTTCTTATTAATCTTCGAGTCTCTTAACTTTTTTATATTCATTGTTATCTTCGGACGAGGTGCTAATTGTATTTGAATAAATACTTTTTTTCTAAGGTAATGTGAATCTAAATTAAAGGATATACCAACTCCAGATGGTGGTTTTTGAAAATCTATTTTCAATGAATTATGACCTATTATTGAGACCTGTCTTTGAGGTTCTATTTTACAGACTCCTGAAAGTTTAATTTTTTTCACACCATCAAAATAATATCCTTTGACTATTCCAGGGGCTTCACAAATAACAAAACCAAGCCAATAACTTCCACCTATGAATCTAGATAAATATTCCCTAGTATCACTTGTCATTGTGAATCGAAGATGTAATTTTTCTTTTCCTTTTGTAGCAGTGATTTCTAAATCTGTAGGATAATAAAAATCATGTTTCTTTGAAGGATGTGTTTTATTATAGCGGAAATGAATGTTGCAGAATTCCTCGTATTTTTTGCCATCTTTTGAGAGAATTAAGGTTCCTGCGGCGGGCCCTTCCATAACCCAAAACATGATATTTCCATAATAAACTGACCATCCATTGTCAAGTAATGCCCAGGCCCAATCATAACCGAAAGGGTTATTTTCTGTACTAAACATTAACGATTTTGGAATTCGAATTTTATTATTATGTAACCACCAGCTAATAAGTTTTAAATATATTGTTATAGTTTTTTTAATACCTGAGAAACTTGATAATGGGTTGTCATACCACATATCCCCCCACGCATGCTCATAATATCCTTTGCCATCCAGATTGTAGGTTGAACCATTCATAACCATTTTTCCAGATATGGCTACCTTTGGAATGAAACCATATCTATAGAATCCCAAACCTAATGGAAGTTGGCCAGATGTGGCATCTTGAGCAATCCAACGTGGTAATGATTCTGCATTAAATTCTATGTCAATTTTGATATTGTTTTTTTTGTCATTTATATACATTTCATAGTGAGGATATACTCCTTTCGCGAAGGAATCACCATAACTGATATAGAAACTGTCTTTAGCTGCTTTTAACCTGTTTGACTCATCCCTCAAATAATATATAAAATGTTTATCATTTTCTTTGTCATAAAGATCAAAATTCAGAATCGAACCTTGTTCAGTTTTATTTTTATTCCATTCGCTAAAAGCTATTTTTAATCCCCATCTTTTATTGTCTTCAATTGACTTGATGAAAGATATCAAGCACCACCACTCTAAAATACTGCGAGGATGTTCGCGTTCATCTTCAGGTGTCCATGGATTGTCCATGTTGGCATTTTTCGTCATAATTTCACTATAGATTTCTAAAAGACTTAAGTTATATTATCAAGAACTTTAAATCCTTCTTCTAGTTTAACTTTCGTAATAACAATCGGTGCTGGTTTCATTGGATTTTCCTTGTTTTTAATTTCATCGACTTCTTTTATGATGACTTTAACCTCAGGTCCTACCTTATTTTCATAGTTTTCTTTTATTTCCTTTTTAATTACATCAGTAGATGCTCCTACGTTTCTTAAATCTTCATCTATAACTAGGAGAACTTCAATTTCGTCTAGCTTATTTTGTACCACTTGATACTTTTTAACCACAAATGATTTATATTTGGTAAGTACTGGTTCGACAAAACAAAAGGCACCTGGAGGAAATACTTTTCCATTTGGGAGAACTATGTTTGCTCTCATTCTACCTTCAACGCCGCCTTCAATAACTGGAGTATCCCAGCCACATTTACATTTCTTATTTGGCGTAATTCTAACCCAGTCATCCATACCCGTATATCTAACAATAGGTGTTCCTCTTCCCCATAACCTGGTCATGACAAGGTGGCCACGTTCACCAGGTGCAACAAGATTACTATCATCATCAATTGCTTCAGTAATATATCTATCTGTATGAACATGCCAGTTTCCTTCAATACATTCAGTTGCAATAATGCCATGTGCTTCAACAGATTGATAAGAGTTTAGTAACCTGCAGCCAAATGCATCCTCTACATATTTTCTTGTATAATCGTCTAATAATGCTCCTGCAGCATACATAACCGTAGGCTTAATGTTCTTACCATACCCCTTTCTTTTTAGAAAAGCCAGATGTTGATAAATAGCAGGGTATGCTAAAATGACATCTGGTTTAAATTTGTTTAATTTGTCAATTAGTTCCTTTGCAGGTATATTTACATCAATATCTAATTGATTATCCCAAGAAAAAAAGGATTCAAGGGGCTTTCGGAAATTTTCTCGTATTACAAGATCAACCCTACATGGATTAAAATTACCGATATTTGCAAATTGTATTTTCTTCCAATCTAAATTAAAAGCCTCTAGTTCTCTAAAAAATGGTATGGATGAGCCACCCATCGTATAAAAATCAGTATATATAGAAATTGATTTTCCAGTTGTTCCACCGGTACAAATTACATGAAATTTTTCTTTGTTATGACCAACAGGTAATATCCTATCCGGAAAGTTTTCTCTCATATCATTTTTTGATACCATTGGTAATTTGACAATGTCGTCTATTCCTTTTATGTCACTTGGATGAACTCCTGCTTTTTTATATTTATCATGATATAGTGGGACTGTATATGCATATTTTACGATTCTTTTGAATGCTTTATCTCTGTATCTCTTCATTTGTCTTGGGTTTAATCGTTTGAGTCTACCCGGATCTAAAATATATCTCATTAAAAGTGGTACCGAGTTCATAGGATTGAACAGTGGATTTATCATTTATCATCAACCTAAATTAATACCTGTAAGACTATATATATTCACATGTTTAAATAAATTTATGTTTATTTCTCCTCAACTTCGGGGTATCCACCACCTTTCTGCATATTTACGGGAACAGCATCATAAGCAGAAACCGGGAATAAATCACCAATTTTAGTCATTATAACCTGTGAAAATGGAAATTCAATTATTTTTTTTCCTCTCTTTATACCATTTAAAATGATATTTGCAGCTCTTTCTGGAGAAATGGCACCTGGTCTTTGGTAATCCGCTATCATCGGAGTTTTGACAGAGCCTGGTTTTATTGTTATAAAATTAATATTATACTTCTGCTTTGCTTCAGCTCTAAAGCTCTCGATAAGTAAGCTCAATGCTGCTTTACTAGCACCATAGGCGCCCCAACCCGCTATTCCTCTCTTATCCGGTAAGGTTGATGTTACTGCAATGGTTGCTGATTCTTGAGATTTCATATAAGGAAATAGACTCTCAAAAAAGTAAACATTTCCAAAGAAATTGATCTCCATGGTTTTTATTATAATACTACTATCCATGGTTTCAATTGGATTGGCTATAAGAATTCCTGCATTTAAAATTGCCAGATCTATTTTTCCAAATTCGTTATATACAAATTTAACAGCTTCTTTTACATTTTCTTTGTTTTTTACATCACATTTCTTGTAAATACATTTGGTTTTATCGCTGTTTATTTCTTCAGAGATTTTTTTTAATTTTTCCTCTCCTCGAGCCAAAAGAGCAATATTGCATTCTTCTTTTGATAGCTGTTTTGCAATTTCCTCACCAATGCCACCTGTAGCACCTGATAACAAAATCGCTTTTCCTTTAAAATCCATTTTATCACCAACCTCTTATATTATAATTCTTACGCAAGGATAATATGAGTAATATCTTATATATTATTTTCCGATACCATTTTGTTTGATTTCATTTTTATAAACTTTTTTAATACCAATATTTTCATGATTCTGCTCTATATTATCCATATAAAAATTAAATGAATAATTTGGTTGAACATGATTAGAATTTACTCTCCGCTATCCAATTCTTTCTATTATATAGATCAGAATATAATCCAGAAATACAAAATTTAAATGAATCAAAATTCCATCCTGGAGGTATTCTACCTAAATCGAATAAATCTGCCTTTGAACTAACCGTTTTTGGAATTGTAGTCACAGCGCAAATAAACCCACTTTCTTTAAGTAAATTTATTATCTCAGCGTTGAAATCATCAGCTTGACCATTTGGATAACAAAAAGTATTAACAGGTTTGCTAAGTCTTTTTTCGATATCTTTTTTTGACTGCGCAATCTCATGTTTTACCTGTTTTAGTGATATCTTTGATAATATTGGGTGAGTAACTGTATGGGCACCAAAATTGATTCCATTTTCATTCATTTCTTTAACTTCTTCCCAAGACAATATCATGTCCCTGCCCATATTTTTGGGAATATCTACATCCGATATCTTCACAAGTTTTGCAAGTATATCATCCTTCTTATCTTCAGGTACCCTTTTGAATCTCTCCAAAATACTGTTAAGAGATTGTGATATATTGTTCAGAGAATATGGTGAAATAACTCCAAAATCTTCAAGCTTGAGCATATTTAGCTTTGTGTTGTATAGGACATATCCAATCTTGTCCCACCAGAATATGTTATCAGTGCCGATATGTCCAGTTGTCAGAAAAACTGTTGCTGGTATGTTGTATTTTTTAAGGATTGGAAAAGCGTTTGTGTAATTGTCTTTATATCCATCATCAAAGGTAACAACTGCTGTTCTTTTATGTAATGGTTTTTTTTCTACTATGGCTCGAACTAATTTTTCAAGGGATAAAATTTCATGAGTCTTTGCAATATATTTCATTTGTTTTTCAAAATCTGATGTTTCTACAGTATCAATTGACCAACTATCATTTTTAGCAACTATACGATGATATACAAGAATAACCACTTTTGATTTGAGATTACTTATGATATGACTATAAGTATTAATTAATCCAAAACGATTTGCAACAGAAATAATTGGCCGGGCAAATGTTTGTTTGTGGCTTCTGTTCATTTTCTATTACCGCCCATTTTTTATAGTGTGATTGGTATTTTTTTCAGTGTTCATACCAAATGATATTTTATTTTTTCTCAAAAACATTAATTAAATTATTGACTGTGTTTTCCCAAGTGAGATTTAAAACACTTTTTCCTGCGTTTTCTCCCATTTTTTCTCTTAATTTTTTATCTTTTATCAATTTCTCCAAAATCTGTAATAATTCCTTATCATTTTTAAAAAAATAGCCGTTATAATCATCTTTTAAATAATCTCTAATAGCTCCAATATCCCTTGTTAAGCAGCACACCCCAGATTTTAAAGCCTCTAATGTTGAAAGAGAATTTGCTTCTGTAACACTCGGTAAAACGAAAATATCCATTGCTCTATAATATTCAGCGACTTCTTGATGGCTAATAAAACCAGTAACTTTTACATCCTTTTTATTGTTAAAAATCCATCTCTCTGAACCATCTCCAACAATCAATAAAAATATATTATCAAATTTAGATTGTAACTTTAAAAATACATTTAACAAAACTATTAAATTTTTTTCTCTACTTATTCTTCCTACATAGCCTAAAACAATCTTATCTTCAAAAGAAAATTTACTTTTCCCTGGTTTAAAAATATCAGTGATACCGATAGGAACTATCTCAAATCTTCCCTTTACTCCAATTTTTTTTAGCATACTTTTGATAGTTGGAAATGATACTAAGACCGTGTTGTTATTATTTCTTAAATACCATCCAACAAATGCTTTAAGTAACGATTTCCCAATATTTCTAATGAAAAAAGGTATATGAACAGCTTCTGGAAATAATTCCCAATCAATAGAATGAACATAAGTAAAAAATGGTTTTTTGTATTTTCTTGCATATTTTAAAGCAAAAAATGAAGCAGCAAGAGGAGATGCTGATTCATGACTAAAAATAATATCACATTTTTTAACTTCTCTTTTTATAATTTTCCTATTAATTTTTGAAGGACCATAATCGATTTTAATGAATTTATATAATGGAAATGTTATTAGCCTAGCATCTTCATATGTTTCATCGCTATAATGAGGAGCTATTATTGTTACTTCATACTCCTTAGTTAATAGAGGGATGGTTTTATCTATAAAAACAGAAACTCCGTCAACTAAAGGTTTCAATGTATCAATAAATATTAACAACTTTTTTTTCATTTTACTAATCACTTTCATGTTTTGATATTAAATCATAGAGCTTAGATGGCTTTTCAATTGTTTCTCCAGTACTACTACTAAAAAATGCATGGTCGCTATGCATTCCCCATGAAGTTTTTTTAGGCTCCATTCGTTCCATTCCATGATCTGAGATGATATAAATAATTGATGTGGGACATCTTTCTTTAACTATTCCAACAAATTCATTAATTTCAAGGTAATGCTTCATCATTAGAGTCAGTGGCTTCCCCATATCCATATGTCCTAGGTTGTCTAACATTGATGTGTACCAAAAAATAAAATCAAATTCTTGTTTATCTAAAGCTGAGAAAAATTGTGATTTATCATTCTGATATTGTTCTAAAATATATTTTCTATAGGGCTTTTTTTCTCCAGCAATAGCTCTTTCTGTATATTTTTTTTGAACTGGACCGCTAACATTTTTTCCATAGCTTGGGATACCATTTGTCCAAGGATTCTGAAAGAAATTTAATATTGTAGGGAGATTTTTATCTTTTACATAATTTGCAGTTGTTTCAAATGGATCTCCTCCAATCGCAGGTGCAAATAGATGTTCAAAAACCCAAATTCCTAGTTTTTTTGGGACAAATAATCCTAATATTTTAACCCACTTTTTTTCACCAAGCTTTTCATCATTTCCTATCAGTTTTACATATTTATTCCAAACATCAATAATTTCTTTATCCACTATTCCTGTTAACATACTACCCCAAATTGGAGGAGTAACAATAACCTTATAATCAGAAAGACTTAATTTACAATATTTTGTTTGCATTAAATTTTTTAAGCGCCATTCTGTAACCAGATCATATTCAAGCCCATCTATGCCCAAGACAATTATTTTTGGATGTTTAGAATTGGTCATATTTTATTCTCTCGTTATCCGTTTCTAATAAGTATAATATTTATAATTTATGCAAATTTGTGAGATATGGGGCGAATACTTAATATTTTTCATAAATAAAAATTTCTATGAGTTTTGTAAAGTTTACAAGCTCAAACAATAAGATCATGGTAAGAGATTGCCATTTTAGTCAACTTGGGCGCTAAGTTGTTCTTTAAATAATTCTTTTATTATTTTTCAACAGCGCCAAAGATAAATCAGATTCATGTCAGCATGATACTAATTTGAAATCCCATTTAAATTCTGATTATGTTTTTAACTAATAGCCAATTTTATAAAAGGATAGATATTCTGAATTTAAGTTCAGATAAAATGATTAATAAAATTCTTGTGACTGGATGCTTGGGTCAACTCGGTTCTTATCTTTCTGAAGATATACTTGACACTGGTATAAAAGTAATAGGTTTAGATAATGGAATAAATAAATGCTCGAATACTCCTGAGACAGTAAATAGAATTACGATAAACGGAGATATCTGTGATGAGAAAATTGTCAATAAAATTCTTACTGACGTTGATGCAGTGATTCATTGTGCAGCACAAGTCAGTGTTGAAAAATCTCTCATTAATCCAAAATATGATGCAGAAAATAATGTGATAGGCACACTAAATCTTCTTCAGGCGGCAGCTAAATCCCTGCCTATAAAACGTTTTGTTTATATCAGCACTGCGGCTTCTTATGGAAGTCCAGTTGAACTTCCAATAAATGAAAACCATCCGCAAAATCCTCTTTCTGCATACGGATTAAGTAAACTCACTTGTGAAAAATATGTGTATATGTTTTGGCAGATTCATAAGTTGCCAACAGTTATAATAAGACCTTTTAACTTCTACAGTAAAAGAGCAGATCCAAAAAGCCCGTATTCTGGAGTTATTACTAAGTTTATAGGACGTATTAATGGAAATAAACCTCCGATTATCGAAGGAGATGGCTATCAAACACGTGATTTTATTCATGTAAAAGATGTTGTACAGATGATACGTTTGGTTTTAGAAAATGAAGATGCTGTTGGAGAAGCCTTCAATTGTGGACGTGGGAAACCTACGTCAATTAAAGAACTTGCAGAAATCATTACAAAAGTTTCAGGAAAAACGTTTGAACCAATATTTACTGAAGAACGCAAGGGTGATATAAAACATAGTTATGCTGATATTAAAAAAGCAAAAAATGTATTAGATTTTAAACCAAATATTAAGATAGAAGATGGGCTGGGGGAGCTTATTAATTCTAAAAATTAGAAGTTTACCAGGAGTAAGAAATGGAAAATAAGGAATATATATGCAAGTATTGTGGTAAAAAGATGCATAAAGTTGATTATGAGATATATAATGGTTACTGTAGTAAATGCAGAGAGATCTTAGACTGGAAAAAGACACTAAGTGATATGAAGCAATTTAAAAAATAATATTCTTTTCATAAAAGCTTGAATATAGATTTAAAAATTCGTCATTGAATTGAAAACAGAATGTAACCATATTGTTTTTTTTTATTTTTGCAGATATAAGTAATAAAAAAGCTATTTCGCTCATTCATTTTATATGGGATTTATTGTTTTGTTAAAGTAGTTGTACCACCAGAATCTAAATCTGTTATTGTGATCGTTTTTTCACTGTTTGAAAATTTAATATTACCTGTTTGTGTTCTTCCTTCAATTGTAACAATTAATTTGTTATCTTCAACTTCCCATGTACCGTTAAAACTCATTGTATCTTCTAAATATATTCTACTAACTATATATGTACTATTTAAGTAGAACGTATAGCTTATCATCATTTCGTTTCCTTCATATAACGAAGTGTTTATCCAGGTTCCTATTAATTTTTCTTCGTCATTATTAATTTGGTCTTTCTCACTTTCAGAACATCC
>JAHWGK010000210.1 GCA_020054495.1 Thermoplasmata archaeon
AAATTACCAGCAATATATTTAGTTGTATCATTAGCATCTACAATCACATAATCACATTCAGCATTATTATTATCCCAATTATTATATTCATAAAAACAATCTTTTTTTAATAATTTATTGATGCCTTTACAAATAATTTTATTTAGTTCATTCTCAATTAATAACATCATAACTAATCTAATATATATAAATAAAAAATCTTTATATATATTCTCCAAAATAAATAAAAATAACTAAATTGTAGAAAATAACTATCTTCTTCTTCTACGAGTTCTCTTTCTTTTAACTACATTATTATTATTTTTAGTTCTTTTTGCTCTTGTTCTGCGTCTATATGATTTTCTGCGTCCCATTTATATATATATATATTTCTATAAAATATTATTCTCCTAAAATAAAAAATAATTAGTTATTATTCTCAAATATCTTTTTTATATTTTTTAAGAGTTTTTTTATTATTCATAATTTTTACAACATCGCTATAATCAAATTTTATAGTCTTATTAAATTTTGGTTTTAATTGTTCTATTTGTTGCTTGAACGATGGTC
>JAHWGK010000211.1 GCA_020054495.1 Thermoplasmata archaeon
GTTATTTTCCCCGGGGGCTGTGGAAGCTTTGGGGTCAGGATTCACAAGTTCACAAAATATATAATGAGAAGATAAGAAAATGTGAACTTGTGAAGTCTGACCCCAATTCCATGCTGATTAGGACAACTTTTAAATAGCAGATATTCTGGTCGGCCAGACAGAACGATTTTCGAACTTTTTGTATGAGTGATGAAACTGAAAAAGTGTATCATAGATTGGAAGAGGTAATTAATACATTTTAAGAATAAAAATATAATGATACTTAAAATGAATTTTTTCTATGAATTAACTTATACTTCCTATTAGATAAGTTCAGAATTTTTAATGGTTTAAGATTAGAAAAGAGAGGGATATTATTACCTAACAAAGTGCTTAAAATGCTCTTTCTAATTCCTATTTTATAGTTTCTATTTCCCACTTTGCACCATACTCGCTGGTATTATTATCCTTGAAAATGGGGATTCTCGGGGTAATATAAGTAAATAGCATCAAGATAAATACTATTAGCATAATCCCAACAATTGCAAAAGAATTACCATGCTTACTTTG
>JAHWGK010000212.1 GCA_020054495.1 Thermoplasmata archaeon
TTCTTGATTTAATCTTTTTATGTTAAGCTTTTGGTTATCCCAAAGAAATACACTCTGGGATATCAACTTAGGGAGCCAAGAAAACAATTAGCCCTTTGGCATTTTGCTGAAGGGCTTTTTTCTGTGCGCCCAGCATGGGTGATTACTAGTCGGTGAAAGTCCGATATGGGGGTTGATAGTGCCAACCATTAGCTCAAGACGAGGGTGTCCATCGCGAGGTGGAATCTGAAGGAAGTCGGCGGCAAAACTCCGGTTTGAGGAATACGAACTACATATAAGGCATATGCTTGTGGGTAAGTTTGCAGAACAAAACAAAGCCCAAAACTATCCGAAACAGGCGGTGTAAATGTAGCAGATAGATGGAGTGAAAGTAATCGTTCTTACCTGGGGAGGTCTGACAGATAGGTAGTGAAATGAATTTTAAAACAACAACTCATACAGTGATGTAGGGCTGAACGGTCAGAAGTCAGCAGACGCCATAGTAGATTAATACATTAATCGAAGGGCTGAACGTTAGGAGGTTTTGAAAAAGTTTGAATAACTTAAAA
>JAHWGK010000213.1 GCA_020054495.1 Thermoplasmata archaeon
ACTTCTGTCCATGACCCTTTAGTATTAGCACTACTGGAACTAACTATACTTACACCAGGCTTATTTGCCTGATATACTTGAGAGCTTTTTCCAAATCTCCAATTAGTCATTTTATTATCCTATAATAAATTATTATTTAAGACCATCATAGCTGCATCTTCACCATCAGACAAATCTTCAGTAGATTCACCCAATCCAAGAGATTCAAATATTTGAGCTAATGTTTCAGTAACTTCTTTTGAATCACCCAAACCAAGGGTTTCTACAATATATTCTATCACATCTACTATTGTAACATCACCCAAACCAAGGGTTTCAGTAATTGATTCTTCAGTCAACACATAATTACTATCACCAAGGCCAAGAGTTTCAGTAAATTGAGTCCATGTTTCAGTAACTGTTTTTAAATCACCCAAACCAATAGATTCAATCAATTGAACCAATGTTTCAGTAATTATTTTTGAATCACCCAATCCAAGTGACTCATTGATTATTTCTATAACATTATTTAAATCACCCAAACCAAGGGTTTCAGTTAAATGAGC
>JAHWGK010000214.1 GCA_020054495.1 Thermoplasmata archaeon
CTAAAGCCTTCATAAATTTAAGTAAATCCTCATTAGTAGCTACAACTCCACCACCAGCATAGTCAAGTCCAGCAAAGTTTTTAAGATAATTTCCTATTGTCCCATCTATACTAAAATGTGCAATTGAATATGAATATTCTTTCATGGGATCAGAATAGTCGAACATAGATGATTTCTCCATTCCAAGTGGAACAAAAATATAATCCTTTAATGCTTCATGGAATGGCTTACCTGTGATTTTTTCAATAATTAATCCTAAAAGATGATATTTATTATCTGTATAATTTACCTTTCTCCCAGGTGGACAATAAGGTTTTAAATTATTTTTACCCCAGACAGGACGACTTTCGCAACTTTTGTATGAGTGAAGAAACTGAGAATGCATGTCATAAGTTAGAAAAAATAATTAACGCCTATTAGGAATTAAAATAGAAAGACCTTTAAAATAGTTCTAATTTTTTAAATAACTTACACTTATAAGCAATTGCTTTTACTAAAACTTAATTGTTTATGAGTAATCCTGAAAATCAAAAACAAAAAAG
>JAHWGK010000215.1 GCA_020054495.1 Thermoplasmata archaeon
TGCGTTTGACTCTTGGCCGTATGACGACTAAAGAAGATGTTGAATATGTTAATGGTGTGTTACCTGAAATTGTTGGAACACTTAGGAACATGTCTCCATTATGGAATAGATAAAAGGTTGATATTATGGCAGAAAATGTTGATTATAATGAAATAGTAAAGGATCATTTTTTTAATCCCAGGAATGTTGGTGAGATAAAAGATGCAGATGGTGTTGGAACAGTTGGCAACCCAACCTGTGGAGATATTATGACTATCTATATTAAAATCAAGGATAACAAAATTGATGAAATTAAATTCAAAACTTTTGGATGCGCCGCTGCTATTGCCAGTACTAGTATGGCAACTGAAATGGTTAAAGGTAAAACATTGGAAGAAGCTGAGAAATTAACAAGAGCTGATGTAGCAAATGAGCTTGGTGGATTACCAGCCGTTAAAATGCATTGTTCTAATCTTGCTGCTGATGCACTTAAAAAAGCAATTGAAGATTATAGAAATAAAAAGAAAAAGTGAGATGTATGGATTCATATTTAACAATTGATG
>JAHWGK010000216.1 GCA_020054495.1 Thermoplasmata archaeon
CAGCATTGATTAGACCAAGCACGTTTTGTAACTCTTGCCTTGACTCAGTTCTGTATAAAATTTTAACTTTATCTAATCTTAGAACTCTACCACAACAAAGACATTTTGTGCTTTTACTGGAGAGATTTACACCTTTTGCTTTTTTACATTTCGAGCAAACAATGATTCCAAATTTCATAAACAAATGTACCTAAAACAACCTTAACTCATAAATATAACTATTGATATTGCCTTTTTGCATTATATCCTCCCGCCTTAGCTCAGTCTGGCTGGAGCGGCCGGCTGTAGACCCTATGGCCGTTACCGGCAGGTCCCCGGTTCAAATCCGGGAGGCGGGACTTCAAATTTTTATAAAAACAAGACTCTTAAAATAATACTAATTATATGCATACAAAAATGAACAATCATACAAAAACTAAATCTTACAAAGAAATAGTAAAAATTCCACAAAATCTAAAAAAGGATTTACCAACATCTTTTGATGTAATAGGAGATGTCCTTCTTATTAGATTAAAGGAGGATATTTTCATATATAAAGAAG
>JAHWGK010000217.1 GCA_020054495.1 Thermoplasmata archaeon
ACCAGGAATGGTTTAGAAGGTGTTGATAAAATTATTGATGGATATAATAGTGACCTGGACTTTCATGGCACTGTTGCAGAGATGGCTAATATTGATCGTAAGATTGCAAAGACAATTAACTTGGGTCTTTTTTATGGTATGGGTAAAGGTAAGTTAAAAAGTCAATTAGGATTAAATGATGAGCAAGCAGAAGAATTATTTAAAACTTATCACAGTAGAGTTCCTTTTGTAAAACAGCTCACGGAACAGGCCTCTAAGTCTGCACAAGAAAATGGTTTTGTTAGAACTTTACTTGGACGTAAGTGTCGTTTTGATTTATGGGAGCCCGCAAGCTTCGGTATACATAAGCCATTGCAACGTGAACAAGCGACCAGGGAACATGGAAAAAATATTAGACGCGCATTTACATACAAAGCATTAAATAGATTGATACAAGGTAGTGCTGCGGACATGACAAAGAAAGCAATTTTAGATTTATACAAAGAAGGAATCATTCCTCACATCCAGGTTCATGATGAATTAGACTGTTCTTTTGAATCTG
>JAHWGK010000218.1 GCA_020054495.1 Thermoplasmata archaeon
TGCAGCGAAGCAGGCAACAACTCGGCTTAATGATATTGCCATCCAAGTTGGCAGAACTGGTACGCTCACTCCAGTTGCAGTGCTGGAACCTGTCGGGGTGGGAGGTGTAACAGTTTCTCGTGCGACGTTGCATAATTTTGATGAACTGAAGCGGAAAGACATTCGTATTGGAGATCAGGTGCTAGTGGAACGGAGTGGAGATGTGATTCCACAGGTCGCCAAAAGCATAACGGAAGAAAGAACAGGATCAGAGAAACGAAAAGGTATTCCAAAAAAATGTCCGGTGTGTGGCTCAGCAATTTTACACAAAGAGGGAGAAGTTGCATTACGATGTCCAAATCGCATGTGCCCTGCCCGGCTCAAGTGGCGGATAAAATACTATGCATCACGTGATGCCATGGATATCGACCATCTTGGCGAATCGACCATTGACAAACTTATCGATCAAGGATCGATCGATAATATTGCCGATTTGTATGATCTCACGAAAGACGATATTCTCACGTTGGAGGGATTCAAAGAAAAATCGGCGCAAAATC
>JAHWGK010000219.1 GCA_020054495.1 Thermoplasmata archaeon
TTTTGTTTTTGATGAGTTAACAATTTTAGATTTTGCATATCCTGATCCTTGTAATATTGTTGACTAATACCAATATTTATAAGGATAAATAATAAATATTAGTAATGCATTATGTTAACAATTAACAGGAGGTATATTTTTGGAAGAAAAAGAGAAAAACAGGTCAAGTATCACAAGTGTTGCACAGAAAGAACTAAACCTTCTTAGCAGACATCTAGATGTTTTAAAAACAGTGAAGGATCACGGCCCTGTTGGAATTATTCGATTGTCACAGATGACTGGCCAGCCACAACATATGATAAGATACTCCCTAAGAACACTCGAAAAAGATGGTATAATAACACCATCACCACATGGTGCCGTTATCACAGATAGAGTACATGAAACACTAGGAACACTAGAGTCAACATTAGATGATTTCACAACAACAGTGCAAGACCTTAAAAAGAAATTAAAATAAATCCGCATAAAAATGATATAAAAATAAATCTTTGATGTTATTTCTTAAAGTACGACATAAAACCATAATAGAACCTTTT
>JAHWGK010000021.1 GCA_020054495.1 Thermoplasmata archaeon
AGCTAGGGGCACCTGTGTCAGTTCTCGGTACGGACATTTAACTCCCTTTTCACGGGCTCCCGGGTGCAGCCGACTTTCGCCATCACAGATTCGCCCGCTTCTCGCCATTACGGCTCTCCACGGGATTCAATGCTTAGACAGCGCGACAGCGCTGCCCGGCCTGCCCGAAAGCGTCAGTTTTATTGTTAAATGGTACAGGAATATTAACCTGTTTCCCTTTCGGCGTACTCGAATTACGGTACGTCTTAGGACCGACTAACCCTCGACTGATGAACATCGTCGAGGAAACCTAGCCCTTTCGGTGGTAGAGATTCTCACTCTACTAAAGCTGCTACTTTTGCCAGGATTCTCGTTCGAACGCGGTCCACTTGACCTTACGGCCAAACTTCTGCCCACGCACGACGCCCCCCTACTCAATCTCCTTTTAGGAGTGCTTATGTATCGGTGATCAACTTAGCCCCGTCCATTTTCGAGGCATACAACCTCGACCAGTGAGCTGTTACGCTTTCTTTAAAGGATGGCTGCTTCTAAGCCAACCTCCTGGTTGTCTGAGGTCATAAACACTCTTTATCTATGACACTTAGTTGATACTTAGGGACCTTAACACAAGGCTGGGTTGTTTCCCTTTTGGACATCAAGATTACCCCAGATGCCCTCACTACCCTGAATCTACGATGATTGCACATTCGGAGTTTAACAAGACGCCGAGGAATTTCTTCCCCTAAACGTCCAATTAGTGCTCTACCGCACAATCCATCTCATCAGAGATCTACCTACGAGTAGTCTCGGGGGGAACCAGCTATTGCCAGTCTAGATTGGTCTTTTGCCCCTATACGCAACTCATCAGAACGATTTGCACATCAGTACCTGTACGGTCCTCCACCCCACTTTCGCAGGGCTTCAACCTGGTCACGCATAGATCGACTGGCTTCGGGTCTCGAGGTAATAACTACAGGCGAGCACACCTTGTCCCTTGTTGCCTGCGGACATTCGCTTTCGCTATGGTTGCAGATTCTTCATCCTTAACCTCGCCATTACCTGGAACTCCCTGGCCCGTTTTTCGAAACGGAGGATAAGACACTGCTCCACCACAGAATGTGGTTTCGTTGCTTTCATGCCTTATCAGTCTGTAACCATTTAGTTTCATGCTCTTTGCACCTCCCGCAAGGGGTACTTTGCAACTTTCACTCACGCTACTACTGCGCTATCGGTCTCGAGTAGTGTTTAGGGTTGGAAGTTTATGTCTCCCACATTCACGCGCGATATCCAACGCACGCTACTCTGGATACTCAAAAATCTTCCACTGGTTTACCTCTACAGGGCTATCACCCTCTATGGCGCCTCATTCCAGAGGACTTCGAGTTAGTCAGTTAGGAAGTAAATGAGTCCAAACTCCACATCTCTCATAACTCCTCGTTATGAGATTCGGTTTGCCCTGTTGGGTGTTCGATCGCCTTTACTAACCCAATCTCTATTGATTTCTTTTCCTCTGCCTACTCAGATGTTTCAATTCGGCAGGTTCCTCTTCACTAATGTGAATATCGCCGAAGCGATAGGATGTCCCATTAGGTAATCTCCGCATCAAAGGCTCCTTGCGCCTACACGGAGTAATATCGCGGCTTGGCACGACCTTCTTCAGCTCTCGAGCCGAGCAATCCGCTAAATGGCGTATTAATTCTGGTTCAATTCACGTCCAGGTTGCGTATGCATTCCATTGAAATATTCAATGGTAACGATTATTGACAATGGTAACATCCTTCTAACTTGCTACTATGTCTACGTTCTTATCAACTAATACATCAATACTAGTTGATGAGTATATGATTTCATTAAAGGAAAATCATAGTGGACCGGATGGGATTTGAACCCATGGCCTCCTGCTTGCAAAGCAGGCGATCTTCCGCTGATCTACCGGCCCATACAATATTTTAGGACCGGTTGCTATTCAATGAAACTTAATATATTTTTTGATTAACATGTGTTTTTGGTGTTTGATTCACCAACCATATAATTTCTTAGGAGGTGATCCATCCGCAGGTTCCCCTACGGATACCTTGTTACGACTTAACCCCGCTTACTAAGCCTAAGTTTGAACGTAGCAAAAACTACATCCTCACTCAGACCCAACTCGCATGGTTTGACGGGCGGTGTGTGCAAGGAGCAGGGGCATATTCACCGCAGGATGTTGATCTGCGATTACTACGGATTCCAGCTTCATGAGGGTGAGTTTCAACCCTCAATCCGAACTATGACTAGGTTTCGGGATTACCTTCACCTTTCAGTGTCGAAGCCCATTGTCCTAGCCTTTGTAGCGCGCGTGTAGCCCGGAGGATTCAGGGCATACTGACCTACCGTTGCCCTCGCCTTCCTCTGACTTATCGCCAGCGGTTTCTTTAATGTGCCTGATAAGCGGACTTACCAGTAGCAATTAAAGATGAGGGTCTCGTTCGTTGTCTGACTTAACAGAACGCCTTACGGTACGAACTGACGGCGGCCATGCACCACCTCTCGGAAAATCTGGCAAGGTCATCAGCCTGGCCTTCATGTAACCGTCGCCTCCGGTGAGCTTTCCGGCGTTGAATCCAATTAAACCGCACGCTCCACCCGTTGCTGTGCTCCCCCGCCAATTCCTTTAAGTTTCAGTCTTGCGACCGTACTTCCCAGGCAGCTTGCTTAACAACTTCTCTCCGACACTAATCGGGCTCGGAGCCCGACTAACATCAAGCAAGCAGCGTTTACACCCTGGACTACCCGGGTATCTAATCCGGTTTGCGCCCCAGGGCTTCGTCCCTCACCGTCAGACCCGTTCTAGTCAGACGCCTTCGCCACTGGTGGTCCCCCTAGGATTACAGAATTTCACCTCTACCCCAGGAGTACCTCTAACTTCTCCCGGTCTCAAGTTTAACAGTCTACCCGGAATTCGTATAGTTAAGCTACACGATTTACCCAGGCATTTATTAAACCGGCTACGGACGTTTTAGGCCCAATAATAGCGGCCACCACTAGAGCTGCAGGTATTACCGCGGCGGCTGGCACCCGTCTTACCCAGCCCTTACTCTCCATGCGTTTTAAACATAGAAACAGCTTACTCTTACGAGCAAGCACTTGGGATCCCCTCATCGTGCTTTCGCACATTGTGAAGTTTTCGCGCCTGCTGCGCCCCGTAGGGCCTGATATCGTGTCTCAGATATCATCTCCGGGTTATTGCTCTCACAACCCGTATCCGTCATAGGCTAGTCAGGTCTTTACCCTGACTACAACCTGATAGTCCGCAGACTCATCCTAGGGCGCCGGAGCTTTGAGCCTAAGTGCATTCCAGCATCCTAGACTTATGGAGTATTATTCTCAGTTTCCCGAGGGTATCCTCCACCTTAGGGCAGATTATCCACGTGTTACTGAGCCGTCAGCCGAGGGCCGAACCCTCTCGACTCGCATGGCTTAGTCGAATCCCAATAGCAGTGACCTCCGGCAGGATCAACCGGAATCTAACACACTATTATTGCTATATTATTATTGGCGGGTGAATCAAATTTCACCAACACATGTCAATCGTCAGATTCAAGAGATCACAAGACACCTCTAGGGCGTTCTGGCTTTTCTCGAACCTCCACATCCATTTTTGTTACCCAGAACTGAAAAGACCCATTCATAGATAGGAATAATACCTTACTCTCATGGGTCAACCGGAAATGGTCTGGGTCAATTTAGATTTAAAACGTATCCATAACCAATATATAAAGGTTATTTATAATTTTTACCTTAGTTCAGGTTTTATCACTAAAATTACAATTATTAAAAAGAAGCGGTAATTATTGAAGTTCAAAAAATTTATATAAAGAAGAATTTTCTTTTTCTTTGTAACTTGACAAATATTTTGTTTTACAACTAGTTTACTTTATGAAAACGAAACTCAAAAACCTCTGCAAATGTACCGGTAAGACATCCTTTAAGATAAAAACTGACTTTTGCTTTTGTCATTGAATAAGTACCACCAAGTGTTTTTGTATCCCATGCTTTGTCATTAAAGGCCCCCTCATATATATTATGCCAATTTCCACTGTAATAAATACTTATTTTTATTTTGTCAATATAATCAGGATGGTAATCTGCATAGAATTTTATTTCATCACAATTAAGTTGTGGAATTTCAAGCTCGAGATCTCCTGTCCACTGCCAGCCTTGTAATATACCTCTTATGTTGCTTTTTGCAGATGTCGCAATATCATCATCATATGCATCTGATTCGTAATTCCAATCTGAGCTAGGATCAGTATATCCATTAGGTAGTAGCCATTCTAATTCAAGATTGACATCTATATCTAAAACCTCTCCGGCAACAATTGTGACTTGTTCACTATGTGTATAATAATTTTCTTTTGTAAATGTAACTGTATATGTACCTGGAGATAACATTATTGAATAATAGGCATGTGCAGGTGATGGATAATCCTCTGGAAATACTCCAAAAATATTTGTTGAAGTAATAATATCATCACCTGGAACCTCTACAGTTACAGCAACGCTTCTTAATTTTGTTCCACCATTTGAGATATCATAAACAGTACCCCTAAGGCCCCCATAACTGAGTGATGGTAAAAAAATATCCCCGGCATAATGATAACCTCCCTGATTAGCTTCGAAATCTTCGATGGTAGTTGATTCATATCCACTTTTACTTGCTGTAATATCATACGTTCCTTGAGGGATTAATAATTTGAATTTTCCATCCTGTGGTGCATCTTCACCAGGGTAATCCTCGGAGTAGACATAATATCCTCCAGGGTTTGTCTCTACCAGAGCATCAGGTATTCCATAATGGGTTACTAAATCTCTAACATATCCATGTATATCTGCTGCAGTATCATACACATAAAATAAATCACTTTGAGCATCAATATCACCATCACCGTCTAAATCAACATATATAATAGCATCACTATAGTGAACATAATAATGCTCAGGTACTTCATATGCTATAAATTCCACTTCACCATTAATATTAGTATAGCCCTGCTCCTCATGAGAATTACCATAAGTATCAAGCTGATAATAGGTGATAAGTGCATTATTTACCGGATTCCCCACCTCTGTTACTGAAACATTAAAAGACTTTCCTTCGAATAATTCTTCTCCATCATCAATAATATCAATTATTAAACCATTTGAGTCTAGTAATATTTGATGATTATAGGTATCACTTATTAAGAAATTACTCCAAATCCTGAGTGTTACATCATAGGTTCCATCGCTACTATAGATATGAGTTGGAGTTGGACCAAGATCGTTATGCCAACTGTCTGTACTAAACCATTTCCAATCGTATTGTATTATCTCACCATCGGGATCATAGCTTCCTGAAGCATCGAATTGTATTAATTGACCAGCTTGCGGATATTGTGGTGACCAAGTATAAGAAGCAACTGGGGCACCACCTAGTGGCCAAATAGTTACCCAATTATTATCACGCAATGATATTTTAATTATGATGTCAATACAGTCTATATCTCCACCAGATTCAATAGTATTCCATTTAGGTATCCATCGATATCTTCCAAGAAGCCATTTATATTCACACTCACCAGATATCCAAAATCCATTTGCTTCGAGACCCTCAACAGTAATATTTATACCTCGCCCTTTGTCCTCCCTAAGAATTTTAAATGTTGATTCACCTAATAGAGATTGGCCACCGTTATCAATATAAATCCGCAAATTACCTGTATCGCCTGGATTTGGATTTTCAGGGAGATTTACCTCTAATTCACCTTCAAGATAACCTTGGGCATTAAGAGTAAATGATTTGACTATCGTATATTTACCCAATTTAAAAGATGGCCAATTGTGAGTTAAATCCTCTGTGCAATTAGCAGCATCAATGAAAATGTTTGCTTTTGTAGAATTGGCGAAACCATGTATGTTTACTCCTTGAGACTCGTTGTATTCATTTTTCCAACTTAAATTGAAAAGAGCAATAATGTTGCTAAAGTCAAGTTTTGGTTTTATCCTACCATCATGCCAGAACTCTCCATCAATGAAACCTATCGACCATTCGTTAAATTTAAACTTTAAGTTTATAAAAGTTTGAAGTTTGAGTAATTCCTCACCGTCACTAGAGATTGTAATAGTTGCTCTAGTCATCTCAATGTAGTCTGTTGTATTTATATATATAGCACGGTTTAAATTTCCTCGTAAGCGAAGTTTAACTGTGATAGTATTGTCATAATTTGAGAAATTAAAATCTCTCTTATCAAATGATACCTCAAGATTATCTATCTTAATTATTAGGTCCAATCGCTCTACCTCAAAAATTCCATTATTTATAACGAATTGATGATCGTAATTAGGGTCATTATTTAGGTCCTCCCAGGTCATATTGAATTTCCCCGAATTCATTTGAATTTTTGTCGCCCCTCCAATTTTGAAAAAGTCGGTGCCCCACATTACTTCAAGTAATACCAGCTCTATCGATGCAGTATTATCTATATCTAGATATCCGCTATCTGTGTTCTTCTTGAATTTAACATATGTTTCTCCAGGTGCTAAAGATAACTCTAATAAGTTAATTTCTCTGAGTCCTTTATTTATCTTTAACAGACCAACAGTGAGGTACATACCATCATTTTCAATTTCAACCCAGTTCTCTTCGCCATTATCTTCCAAATCCCATAAAAAGCTAAGCGATCCAGGATTAATTTCAAAAGTTCCCAATGTGATTGAACAGAATCTTGTTAAATCTATTTTTAATAATTCTCCTCCACCATATATGTCCTGATTATCTATATAAAACCAGCCGCTACCGCCTGGCAACCCTGTACTGTCCCACGCTAATTGTATTGTTCCAGAAGTTAATTCTATTGGTCCTATTGTTAAGCGATAATAACCTAATAACGCGCCTTTATGGGTTAATTCAAAAAATCTCATAAAACCTGGTTCATGTATTGTCCATTCCAAATAATTTGGTTCCCAATACATCGTCCAGTTACTTGCAACTTTACTGTTTATAAGCCAATTGCCTTCAAGAAGAACTCCCCAGAAAGGTCCAACAGAAATTGAACAATTCCATGTTGAATTCATATCTAAAGAAATGTCCCAATAAATACCTGCCATCCACTGCATGGCTATTGATTGGTATCCCTCGTTAAACTTGGTTCCATTTAGCCAGCTAATTATTGGTAAATTTATCCAGCCTTGTTGAGGAAGATTAACTTTAATGTTAATATTACTTATTGATAAAATTGTACTATGATAAGAATAATATTTTAGTTTAATATAGGTGCCATAAACTAGCTCTTGGCCGCCCTGTGGATCAGGTAAGTATCCATATCCAAAATCAAATACCAAATCTATCTTCCCTAATTTGTTCCATTTAAATGACTCTATACTCAAATTTAAAAAATTAAAGATACTAACATTGAAATGGGTGAATTCTAATGAAATAGTATCATTACTAGATTTCATTTGGATTCGTTCAGATTCTTTGTCAATTATAAATACGATCTCACCTTCATATAACGCCGGATCCTCAGAACCAGGTATTTCTGGTGTTTCAGAGCTATTTATATTTATGTTAAAGTATAAAGATTCTAAGGTAATCATGAGTAAATTGGTTTGAGTAGTTAAATCGTCGATACGAAATCCTATGCCAAAATAACCCCAATCTGATTTACCGGGATCAATTTTTATTTCTCCACTAAAACCTAAATATGCTGGAGAAGTGTGATTCTCTTTAGTAAAATCGATTTTACCATCTTTTATTTCTAATTTGTTTGGAATTATCACTTCGCCTGATAATCCTTTAGGGCAAACTAGGTTTAAATAAGCATTACTAACATTTAGTGAACCATCTAAATACCAATATAAGCTAACAGTTGCATTTTCTCCATCCCCTACCTTAAATAATCCAAATATTACTTTCCCAGATAATAAAAATCTACCTTCTAGTGTCAATATTGTTTCATTTGAAAGTGGTGGAATCCTGATAACTGAAATAGTTGATTCTGCAGTATTACCCTCAAAATCAGTAGCAGTTATTGTTGCTTTACCTAGCATATGGGCGGTTACAAATCCTGTTTCGTTAACTGAGGCAACTGCTGAATTATTTGACTCCCATGTTACTGGATCTACTTGATTATGGGGCCTTAATTGCAAGGTACCGTCTATGTAAAGATTTGCTCCACGTGGCGTAATAAAGAAATCCTCAGTAACTGTAACTTTTGTAGTTGCTCTTCTTCCATCTTGTGTCCAAGCAGTTATAGTTGCTGTACCCTTACTCCATGCTGTTACCAACCCTGTTTGGTCAACATCTGCAATCCATGGATGTCTTGAAAACCATGTTACTGGAGAAAATCCAGCACCCAATGCTTTTAGTTGTACTGTATCTCCAATTCCGAGTGGAGGAATATCATCTTCTGTTGGTATAATTATTAATGGTATCGCAGCAAACATTATCATTGAGTCCCCTACATCAAAAGTGAAATCTAGGAACGGAATTTTAAAGGTAAAATTTTGTAGGAGAGCCATATTATTAGGCGCTATCCAATGCAAGTTAAAATTTGATAAGATTAAAGAAACACCAATCGATCCACATAATGCTAGTTGTTCACCAACATATTCTATAGAAATATTAATAAGTTGGGGTTGGCCGTTAAGTAATAACGATGTAAACGACAAGCTTAAATTTTTACCTATTTCAAAAATAAAATCTTTAATGTCGATGTAACCCAATCCAATAATTGATAATTTTTTAAATGTAATATTATCATCTGTCCAGTCCCACCATATATCAAGTATTAAATTTGGCGCATTAACGGTAAATTCTCCCGAAAATATTAATAAATCTCCATTTGAAAAAGTATGATTGAAATTAATTAGTAAATCTTCAAATGCTATGTTAAATTTAACCTCTAGATGTCCTGGATAATATGTTATAGAAAAACCTTCGGGAGATATAGATTCCCATGTTCCATTATTTAGTAATAGGATTTCTCCACTTTCAATTTGTACGTATCCATTTGTTTGAGGTACTGCAGATGTGTTAAAATACATATAAAATTCATCAGCTTTGAAGGTTGCGTCATCAAAATGTATTCCAACATCATTTTCAATATATGGATATGTTAGATTTGTAATATTTATATAATTAAGATAATCAAATGCAAGATTAATAAATCCAGCAGATATCAAGATATAAATATTGAACTTAATTGTACTATTATATGTATCAATAAGTAAATATTGATCGTATGGCGGTGTTTCATTATAGAGATTTGCATTCATATCAAAATTAAAATAATCAAAATCCTGATCAATTGATATAAAACCACTTAGCAAATTTGGAAGTTCTAATCCTATATCTACATGCTGTATAGCACTTCCATCTGTTACTTGCAATGCAATATAAGCAGCTGTTCGAGCAACTATTTCAAAAATCCCATCAACTAGTTCCATATCTTCAATAAAAAATTGAAATGGATTTTCTGATAAATTCTCTAAGATATCTTCAGTTAAATTTGCTTTTAATTCTCCATTCATATTTTCCAGAAGGTCAGGGAAAATTGCAGATAATCGATCCATTGTAACATAAGTACCAATTTCATTTTCAAACCTCATTCCTAAAAATGTAGGGAGTACAAATCCTGTACCCCATGCACCAGTTACAAGAGTAAATTTTGAATAACCAGATACTGTAAAGTTTTCAATAACAAGGGTCAACTTATAAGGAATTACAAAACCAAAAGCTAAAATAATATTATCAAAGTTTTCAATTTCAAGATATCTAAGATTCAAATCACCGTTATTTGCATCAAAACCAAAAGTAAAATTTGACCAATAAAATAGATTCCAATAATAGTTCTCTCTACTAATATTTAAAAGTGAAATCTTTGCATCACCAGTGACATTAACTGAAAGTTTAACTTTACCTAAATCAAAACCCACTGTCGGATCTGGTATTGATAATCCCATAAGATTTGCAACCATTGCAAGATTAAGAACGTCCATATGCAGTTTAACATCCATATCCGATAAACTTATCGCAAAGTTATCCTCAGAAAAATCGAGATATTTTGTTTTATTAGAAATAAATAAATTAAGAGGCAAGGTAAGATCTAAATCAAAACCAGCATAACCATGTAAATAACCTGACATATTTTCCAAACCTATTGCGACTGCACCGCCTAAACCAAGTATAATATCTAAATTTCTAATGGTTAAATTAATATTGGAATCTGCTTGAAAAGCAAAAGATGAAATGTTACCGTCTTTCCAAGTAGCCTCAAATAATGCTGATGAATCTGCTAAATCAATATGTAATTCTTCGACATTAAAAGTAAATTCAAAACCAGATTCATTGTTTGTTAAATTGAAAAAAACATTAAAATCTAAAGAACTTTGATCGCCTTGTAGTTCAAATAAAATATCACCTGACTCATTACATGCTTCAACTAATTCTATGCTACCCGCAATCTCTGAAATTGAGATATCAATCATTTTACCTAAGAAGAAATGAAAATCTTCTAGACCAAATTCAAACCCTGTGATATTTAATTTAGTTACATTATATCCTTTACTAGTATTAGTATACCACGAAATATTAAAACCATCAGAACCAGATCCTATGTATATTTTTCCTTTAAAGCCACAAGGTGTACCATCAATTGAAAAGTTTTTATATGTTTCGTACTCTATTCCAAATCTAAAAAAGAAATACCCCCAAGACCAATCTTCTGCAACGTAATATTCAAGATCATAAAACTGTAGGGTAATTACAAAATGATGATATCCTTCTTTCAATGATTTGAAGTCCTGTGGAACACTCCATACATCATTATAACACAATGAAAGGTTATAAATAGAGATATTACACTCTAAGTGGATTGATAAATCGAAAGTAATATTTTTTCCGTCTTTTTCGTAGGATAAATTAACAGTTATATTACCATTATTCTCTTTAACTAATTTATCTGCCTTAATACCAATATTAGAAGAATTAATACCAACCATCATATAAAAATTATTGATGACAAAATGCTTACTAGCTAAAGAAAACTCAATATTTTCGTTGACAAGACTGCCAAAGGTTATCTTAAAAGGAGGATCATAAAAACGTTCCAAATCAAATGAAAAATCAAAAGTTCCTGAATTTGCTAATACTGCAGATAATGAAAATGAAATATCCACCTCGTTTCTTTTAATTATTAGGTAGCCTTCTAAGGCGTCAAGTTCTAAGGAACAATTGAGGTGCTCAGCTGAAAAAACACTAAAATCAAAAATTCCAACATCAATAAAATCTAAATGGCCATTAAGTGAAATATCTGGACCTT
Organism: Thermoplasmata archaeon; assembly: GCA_020054495.1. Lineage (GTDB taxonomy): Archaea > Thermoplasmatota > E2 > DHVEG-1 > DHVEG-1 > JAGMDE01. The sequence goes on from JAHWGK010000021.1 coordinate 11,322, forward strand.
CGGTGTAAAAACTAATATTTGCTTTTTTGCTAATTAGTAAATCACGGTTCCATACAAGTCTTGCTTTTGAAGGGAGATTTGCAAAATATAAATAATTTTTAGGATTATCGAAATTATCACATATTCCAATTTCGGGAGTAGGATTATTATATGTATCAAACTCAATTAGACCATTTTTCCCAAAGTCCATATTAAATGTTACTTTTTCTGGCACACCTTTAACATAGCCATATATCGCAGTTCCGCCTTTTTCAAAGGCACAATACATATCAACTTGAGATCCACCAGAAATTTCTCTTTTAAAATTAAATGTAGATCCGCCAAGGATTCCATCTCCAGTAACGGTTATCTCTGATTTAACAGCTGGATTGTATATAACTCTAGAACGTAGCTCTGAGACAAATGACCCTTCTTCAAAATTAGTATAACTTAAAAGCAAAGCTAATTTTGGATTGCCAGAACTACTACCAGGGTTTAATTCTGCTCTATGCTCCGGTCTTTGAGAAGATAAAATATGAGGCAGAAGCTTGTAGGTAACAATACATTCATCTGGTACCTCTTCATCTTCAGGGGATTCATACCCAAATCTAATCCGATCTCCTTTCTGCTTAGCATTAAGGATACCAAGGAAGTAAAACTCTGCATATGCCGAAAAATTTGCGGTCTCATAATCAGGAAAATCATCTAACCGTGTAATAACAAGTTTAAACTGAATTGATAAACACAAAGGTTTTTCAATGAAGGGAAATAATCTAAGTTCAACACTTATATCCTCTTTTTGTTCTGGATCGTCGTCGACATCAATTTTTACGGATCCAAATAATTTAATATTTGTATCCTTTTCATTTCCATTATAGTTAGTGTGAACCATTAGTGATGAGCCTGAGTTTTTTAGTGTTAAAAAACTTCTCAAAGTTTTTGTGAAGGTGGTTTTTGTTAATATTCCTCCACTTTTCTCAGTATCATCTAATTCTTCAACTGTTTCATCTGTGTAAATACCCGATAACCTATTTTTTAGTTGAGAAAGTCTGTCTCTTAAGTTATTTATCTTTTCTTTTAGTCGTGCTAAGTGTTCTTTTATTGATTTGCCTTCCAAAAGTTTTTTTAGAGGACTTTTAGATTCATCTGTATTCTCTGAATCTTTCGATGTAGAGTTTAGATTGATGCTATCAGAGCGGACAACTGATGATAGAAGGGTTGACAAGAGAAGAAATATGACTAATACACTGACGAGTTTTTGTGTTTTTTTTAAGTAACTGCTAGTATATCTACTATATTTTTTAAGAGTTTTTTGCATATTGAATTCCTCAATATATGATTTTGATTATGATTACTATTCTAACCTAAGAATAATAATATATATGTGTATCAACACTTTTATTATTTGTGGTATATATAATTTGTTGTATATAACTTACCTAAATTACATTTAAAGGTGTTAAATCTACAGTATAAAAGAGAATATTATAATATAGAAAATTACATATTTTGTCTATATTTAAATTTATGAAAAAGAGAATATTTGTGGTAAATAGGTAATGAATGTACAGAAAGTTATTTATATTAACAAATACAAATATAAATCGAATATAAGACAAAACCGAGTGATAATATGAAAAAAATAAAAATTGTAGCAATGCTAATGGCAACCATGTTTGTATGCTTAGCAGCTACTTCAATAAGTGGAGCAGTAGATTTAAACGCAGATGTAAATGTAACAATTAACGGATTTATTGGAGTTATTTCTCCAGTAGTTGATATAAGTACAGAAGAGCAGAAAAATCAGACTATAGGGTTTTTGGTAAATGTTACAGAACCACCTGGAGACGAAAAAAACAATTCCTATAAAGTCGATGATAAACTAGTAATAAACCTAGACATAACTGACGAATCAGAACGAGAAGTATTCATATTACCAAGATTCGTATTTTACAGAGTAATAGTTATCAGAGAGTTATCAGATGCAATAGCATTACCAAAGAGTTTTGGTAGTCTATTTACACGATTACTCCCAATAAAAGCACCCTTTGGACAAGTTGGAGTTGTTAGCACATTGGGCGGCAGTCAAAAAGCAACAAACTTTAGTATAAACCTAAGATACAGAATCACAAACGAAACATTTTACAATGGTGAAAATCTAACAATGTACATAACTGTGATGGGATTTTTACCTGGAAATATCAATGGCATACATAATGGGGAAATACCGATTATAGATCGCGGAATAGTAAATCTAAAAGTTATATACATAGATAATGGCGAAGAATAAACCCTAAAATCTCCATTTTTTTCTCTTTTTAATTTTTTTTTACTTTTTTAAAAAAATTTGTCGCTGTCACCCAACAATCTAGAATAGATGCTGGGTGTAGTAATAGTGCTATTCCGTTTTGCAGCAGCAGAATAGTACTACCACAGATATCGCGACAGTTATTTGATATCATGGTTGTCCTCTTTTCATATCTTGACTATACGTCTTATAGATCAAAGAGGGACCCTTAAGTGATATCAATGTGTTACCTTGAATTTGCATCTCCAATCATTTTATCATGGAGACCTTCGAATCAAGGTATTTTAAATTATAGAAAACAGGTTAATATTGGTTTTGGTTAACTACACTGTTATCTAAATTTATTTATCTTATCTCTAAGAGAAATCGCTGCATCCCTTGATTTTTCTGCATAAATAATCGATCTAGATGAAACAATAATTGCCATCTTACCATCTTTATTTGTCCCGTATTTAACAGTTTTTTCAACATCTCCCCCTTGCGCACCAATTCCAGGAACTAATATAGGGGTTTCATCGCCTAAAAGTGTCCTTATTCTCTGTAATTCCTTAGGATATGTAGCACCTACAACAGCGCCACAGTTACCATATGAGTTCCAGTCATTTATTTTGTTAGCAACTATTTCGTAAAGAGGGGTTTTGTTTGACTCTAAATCCTGAAAATCTCCAGCAGAAGCATTAGAAGTTCGACAAAGAATAAAACTACATTTATCCTTGTATTCCAAGAATGGTTTTACCCCGTCAATTCCAAGATATGGATTGATAGTTGCTGCATCAGCATTGAATGTTTCAAAAAGACTTTTTGCATATTTTTTTGCAGTGTTTCCAATATCATTGCGTTTTCCATCAAGTATAACAACTATGTCTTTAGGGATATAGGATATTGTTTTTTCAAGTAAGTCAAAACCATCTTTTCCCAAGACTTCATAAAAAGCCATATTAAGTTTATATCCACAGACAAGATCTTTTGTCGCATTAATAATTGATTTATTAAAATCTAAATATGGAGATTTGCTAGATTCAAAAAAAAACTTGGGCATCTTTTCTCTATCTACATCAAGACCAACACACAAAAGACTATTATTTTTCCTTACAATTTTTTCTAGTTTTTCATTAAATTTCATACGGTTCAAAAGTTTTGTAATAGGCTCATCGTATATAAAAAGATGACACCCAGTTAGATATTTAATGAATCAGAGAATACAGCGTCTAAGATGAAGATAATCTACGCAGTTTGTTCATGGGGGCTTGGACATGCAACAAGATCATTACCAGTGATACGAAAACTGATAAAAGAAAACAATGAAGTTACAATTGTTTCAAATGGAAGAAGCCTTGAACTTTTAAAAAAAGAATTAGGAAGGGAACTGAAATATTTTGGCATACCTGATTATCCAATGCTCCTTTCAGAAAATTCACGGCAGTTCATGGCAAAGAGCGTTGTTTACTGGCCTTCATTTATTGCAAGGATGGAATCAGGGCTGCAAAAGCTTCAAAAAATACTTGAAAAAAGAAAATACGATAGGATAATATCTGATGCACGTTATGATATGTATAGTAGAAAAATTCCCTCATTTTTTATATCACATCAGATAAGAATAATGAACCCACTTAGAATTCAAATGTTTGAACGGGGTAGCGAAATCTTTAATCTATTCTTCTTTAAACGCTTCTGTGGAGCAATAGTACCAGATTACAAAGAAGATAATTTATCAGGGGATCTATCACATAACCTTAAAAAAATTGATGAAAACAAACTGCACTATGTTGGAGTACTTTCAGATTTTAAAAAGAAAAATACGAAAAAAGATATTGATTATTTGGTGTCAATATCAGGTCCAGAGCCACAGAGAACAATGCTTGAAGAAAAACTATTACCACAAGTAGATGATCTTAAAGGAAAAATCATTATCACTCTGGGTAAAACAGAAAATATGGATAAGTTTAACAGAAAAAACATTGAAACATACTCGTTTCTACCAAAAGATAAGCGAGAAGATTTTTTAAATCGGGCAAAACTTGTTATCTCACGTAGTGGTTATTCTACAATTCTTGATTTAGCTGTTATTAAAACAAAGGCTCTTATGACTCCAACACCAGGTCAGATAGAGCAAGAGTATCTTGGACAATATCACAATAGGAAAGGAACCTTTTATTCAGTAAATCAAAACAGCATAGATCTCAAAAGAGACGTAGAAATTGCGAAAAAAACAACAGGCGTAAATAGGAAATGTGATGTTGATAAATCTGTTGAAAACATCATGAATATTGTTACTTCAGTTGAAAAAAGTCCATTCATATAGAGCTATTTTATTAAAGGGACCATATATACAGTTCCATAATAAGTGGAGGATGAAGTTTATCAGTGGTTTAAAACTCAGAGGATTGTTAAGAAACTGGGTTTTCTGGTTAATTATAATTACAGGGGCAGCAATAATTATAAGATCTATACCTGGATGGCTTCATGCTGCATGGGGATGTGACTTTGGAATATACTATGGTATTACTAAATCTGTTGCAGAAAGTGGAGTGCTTTTTCCTTCATATACTGGCTGGGGCAGCTCATATAATGAATTCCCAATTTTATATATAATAAACGCTTTTGCTAGTTGGATAACTGGGATTGACGTTCTTACCATAATGCCTAAACTGACACCAATATTTGGTGGACTTGCAGTATTAATTTTTTACTTTGTTGCCTATGAATTAACTGGTAATAAGAAAATAGCTTTACTATGCACTCTATTTTTTGCTTTTTTGCCATTCCATGTTTATCAAACGAGTCATGCTTCGCCACTTACTATGGGACATTTTTTCACGATGCTTTCATTATATCTGTTCCTGAAATTTAGACAGAATACAAAGTATATCATTCCATTGCTAATTTCAACAATGCTTCTTATTATGTCTCATCATCTCACGACATATTTCTACTTAATATCTTTGATTGGCATCGTACTTTTTGAAAATGCTAGTGTGAAAGAATGGACATCGATTCTGAAAAAAGATATTTTTTACATTATTATTACAAGTATATTTATCTTTGCTTATTGGGCATTGATTGCAAAAACTGTTTATGAAGGTTTCATGCGATCAGGGTTAACAATAGGAGGGATGCGATTAGAGTCAATTTATATTATAGTTATTTTTTATGCATTACTTGCTTGTCTATTTGGGGTTGTCAAATTAATAAGGAAAGTTAATGAGCAGTTAGTAGGTCTTAAGTCAACTGTTAAATCTCCCATTTTAAAGTTGTTTGTAGGGATTATTTGGCGCATTTATCCTTTTATTAAAAAAAAGTGGCCCTCTACTAAATCACGTGTCTTAATTTTTTTCTTAGTTTTAATTGTAACATTAGGAGCCATGTTCTATTTTTCCACAATCGAAATGCCCTGGGTAGGCTTTTCTTTTACTAATTTGTCAATAGTTTATGCGTTTCCATTAGTAGTTGCAATAGCATTTGGAGTTGCCGGTTTCAGATATACTTGGCACATAAAGAATGGTCTTTTTATTCGTGGTTGGTTTATTACACCTTTAATCTCATTTATCTTTATGTTAGTTACAAATAATAGTACAATATTTCCTCATAGACATCCCGAGTACATGATGGCACCTCTTGCTATATTGATGGTATATGGATTGGGTGGGATTTTTTCTGATCCATTCTATAAAGCATTATTATCAAAATTAATAAGCAAAAAAAATGTGTATGTTAATTACATATCTAACAGAATAAAAATTCCACAAAAAAATCGATTAGTTCAATTATTTGTTATGGTAATTCTTGTTGTTTCACTTGCATCAACGACATATGTTTCTCATAAAGCATTGGATGCTTCAGATGAGCGTATAACAATGGAAGATATATCCACTATTGAATGGATGTCTGAAAATCTTGATAAAAACATTAGTATGATTGCATCTGATCATCGTCTTGCAAGGATGGCAGAAGCTGAAGGATTTAATACAACAAAGGATGAAACTATTAATATATGGGAAGCTGAAAACTTAGATGAGTATATTGATGAATTAATAGGAATATGTAAAAATCATAGTAGAATCACCCATATAATTGTCGATGATATAATGAAAAATGATGTTGTACATGTACACTTTGGGTTAATCAAATACATGACAAATGAGACAAGGACGGCAGCTTATGAAAAATTTAAACAACAACCTTTTGAACTCGTTTATAAAAATCAGTCAGTAAATATTAATGAAGAAACATTAGAACCAACACACTGGGCTGAAGTTTATAGAATAAACTGGACATACATTGAGTCAGTAATTTAAAATTTTTTATTTTGAAAAACTTTAATAGCATTTTCATAAGCTTTTTCGTATTGTACGGCTACTGATTGCAAAGTATGTTTTTTAACTAGTTCTAAACTTTTTTTACTCATCTGTTTTTTTAATTTGTCATCACTTAAAATTTTTCCTATTTTACTTGCCATTTCTTCACTGTTTTTTGGTTCAAAAATAAAACCATTTCCTGAACTAGCAAGTTCTGGAAGAGCACCTTTATTTACAACCACAACTGGGAGACCTGAAGCTACTGCTTCAAGAGTCACAATGCTTTGAAGCTCGGCTTCTGAAGGAAGAGTAAATAAGTCTGATATCGTATAAATATTTGGATAATCTTCCCAATCTAAGAAATTTGTAAAAGTAGTATTTTTTGAAACATTTAGTTCCTCCGATAAATTTTCTAGACTCTGTTTATATTCACCACCTGAGCCAACAAAAAGAAAATGAGCATCGATTTCTTTTACAACAAATGGAATCGCCTTAATTAAAACATCCAGATTCTTTTCTTGAGTTATTCTACCTGCATACAATACTATGTTTTTCTTTGGAAGATTGAATTTTTTTCTCAGATACTCTCCATTATTTCCTGGATTAAAAACTTCAATGTCTATCCCATTTGAAATTGGTGTTATATTATTTTTTAAACCATGATCAATGTAAATATCTGCACCAGATTGAGTTGGAATAGTAACCCAATCTGCAAGATTAAAAAAATAAATTAGATATTTCCAAAATCGCTTTTCAAATCTCTTATAATATCTCGTTCCTAAAAATGGAGAAAGCAAATTTTCTGGCAAAACATGAATTGAGCTTATTATGGGAATATTGTTTTTTCTGGCCCAGATATAGGCACTTCCACCAATTGGATACGGAGAGCATATATGAACGATATCTGGCTTTAATTTTTTAATAATACTTCGTATCTTAAAAAAAGGAAATGGAGAAAAACGATATCTTCCGTTCATATAAAATGGCAAAGGTATTGAACTTGTTCTGTAGACTTTAATTCCATCAATTTCTTCAACATTATTTCTAAAAGAAAAGCCAGGTGTGATTACAATTAGCTCATGCCCCAATTTTTTTAGTTCTCGAACTAAATTATATTGAGCTACTGCTCCACCGTCAATATTAGGATAATAGGATTCTGTTGCTAAAAGTATTTTCATATGTTCCCAGGCCTATTACTGAAATAAAAATTTACTATAATAAAATTGTTTTATTTAAAAATATAAGGACTTAGTGACGAAATGATTGTTGATGGAGATGCAAAGACATCAGTTGCAAAGTATTGATACCAACCACAGCATCTCTCACAGTTTTTCATGTCTTGTCTTGCTTTTTTTGCTGTATCTGATTTTAAAAAATCCATAAAGGAATTCTCTGTAAAATTATAAACTCTTTGACCTACGGTTCTACATGGATAAAATAGTCCTCCATCTGAATCAATTATTACTGATGATGTAGAACAGCCATGTGGTTTGTTAATATTGTCTAGAAAACCAGTAGGTGTAGTAATTGTGTTTTTGTATATTTTTTTAAGTCGGATTATTTCTTTTTGAAATTCTACAGGTTTTGGGTAGAAATCATCTGTTCCATCTAAGTGACAGGCTGGCATTACAACTGTTCTTGCACCTACTTCGTAAATTCTTTTTACTTTTTCTTCAAGAATGGGCATTGTGTCTTTTGTTACAACTATTTGTATGCATATTTCTGGTCCATAGCTTTGGAATTCTTCAAGTCTTTCAAAGAATTCTAGGTTATCATGCCCTTCATCAATACTAATGTGTAGATAGTCAATGTTTTTACCGTATTCTTCCATTGGTCTTTTATCTAGTAGATGACCATTTGTTGTAAAAAACAGTGTAAATGGTTTTTGATAAGCATATTCTAGTATTTCTCCCAAGTCTTTTCGTACTAAAGGATCTCCACCCTCAATACTTAAGACTATTATACTTGAGTTTGCTATGTTATCAATAACTTTGAAAACGTCCTCCTTTTTTAGATCTGGAGTGTCTTCCATCCATACATTACAAAATTCACATCGTAGGTTGCATTTATGTGTTATCTTATATGATGAATAAAATGGGTATATACATTCTCCTGCCAGTTTGTTTGAAAATGCATAACCTATAGTTTTCATATATTTTTGCAATGGTAATTTTTTCATAAGATTCACAGAATGCATCTGGACAATAATTTTCTAAAGATAAGGTTTTTTGTTTGTTATTTTAAAAGAACCATAAGTAAAATATATCATCTTCAAAATAACACAAATGTGGCTAAGAAGGATAAAAAACAAAAGACGATAAAACTTCCAATTATTCTGAGTCTTACATTAAGTCTTGCCATAATTATTGTTATTTTGTATTTTACCAGTGATGCAGATACAATTAGTCTATTATTGAAAACAAAGATAAAATATGAGTTTTTTATTATGGCAATTCTTCTGAATATTCTATATTGGATTTTATGGGGTGCCCGATTAAAGGCGCTGAGTAATGCAATTGATAAACATGTGAATATTGGTTTATGGAAATCTACAAAAATAGTAATTGCAAATCTTTTCCTAGCTAGTATTACTCCATCAATGGCAGGTGGTGAACCAGTCCGTATTCATCTTCTGAACAAGGATGGTTTGAGTATTGGTTCGTCTACAGCCGCAGTTCTTGGTGAGCGTTTACTTGATGCAGTTTTTATATTATTATTGGTTCCTGTTGCATTTTATATTTTTCAGGATGTGACAGATTTAGGTTTTATTAGTGTTGGGCTTACAATTGGCGTTATTGTTTTTATTCTTCTTATTGTATTGTTTGTATATGCAATTGCGAGACCTGAAAAAACTAAGGGTTTTTTGATTTTTATTAATAGAAAATTGAGTAGATTTTCTAAAAAAAAGGATAGCGAGAGTAAGGTTATCAGAAAAATCAATGAAGAGGTTGATAATTTTCATAGCAGCATAGTCCGTTTTGTTGGTGAGGATAGAAAAGCATTGATTGAAGCAAGTATTCTTACGGTGTTATTTTGGTCAACAGGTTTTATGATACCCTCCATGGTTCTTCTAGGACTAGGTTTAGAACCTTATTTTCTTCAATCTTATGCAGCACAGGTTTTACTTCTTGTAATAATTATGATGCCTACTACTCCAGGTAGCGCTGGTATTGCAGAGATAAGTATATATGGCCTTTACGGTGTATTAATTGGCACATCATCTGGTACTCTTATTGGTGTCTTTGTGGTATTATACAGACTTATCACGTATCATATGAATCTAATTGCAGGTGCTATTTTTCAATATAGGATTTTCAAATCAGTTGCATCGTTTTCGATGGAAATGATTAAGAAACAAGAAAGTTGATAAAATTTTTAAAAGTTTTAGGCGTCACATTTAAAAATAGGTATAGTATTCAGCACACCCTATGAAAAAGGCAGAAAAATGCATTTCATGCGGAAAAGGACTAATCAAACAAGGAGCTGCAACACTTCCATGTCCAATGTGTGATGAGATCATTGGAAGATGTTCAAACTGCAGAGAGCAAAGTGTAAAATATATCTGTCATAAATGTGGGTTCACTGGACCATAGGAGGAAAAAAATAATGGGGGAAGTAATAGGTCTTATACGTGTAATGCCAAATGAAGTAATAAGTGATGAAAAACTACAGAAAATGATTGAAGATATAAAAATGGTTATAAAACCTCCAGCTAAAGTCGGTAAAATTAATATTAAAGATGTGGCTTTTGGACTTAAAGGACTTGATGTAACTGTTTTAGTACCAGATGATTCAGGTGGATTTGATCCAGTTGTTGCAGAAATATCTAAAGTCGAAAATGTTGACAATGCAGAAGTAACAGATGTAGGACGAGTATGATATTAAGCGGCTTTACCTAGTTTTTTTAGATGATGCGAAAAATTACTAACAGCTTGAATACCAATGTCTGTTGGATAATAAACTGGATATGCAGAGTTACTTGTGTCGCCATCAATTAGCTCTGCCAGATACATTTTTTTTATATGCCATTTTACAGTATGATGGTTAAGATCTAGAGCATTAGCAATTTCAAGTAGATGTTTTCCAGGGTTGCCTTGTAGATAAAGCATGATATCTCGGGCATTTTTATTTCTAAGAACCGCCTCTGCAATTGCCTCTCTTCTTGCATCTACGCCACCCTCGACTAGGTAATAAACCCTCTTGCCGCCAATAGTTCTACTTCTTACAAGATTTGTTTGTTCAAGTTTACGTAAATGCCATGCTGCGTTACTAGGTTTTAAATCAAGTTCTCTAGCAATCTCTCTAAGATGAGAACCAGGACGTTCATCAATATAGTTATAAAGACTTTTTCTGACTTCTGTATTCAAAACATTTTCAGGTGTAACATATTTTATGCCCCCCAAAGTGAAAAAAGTGATAATAGTTGCAATAGCTGCTACAATAACTGCAATTGATAAACCAATGGTATCAATAGAAGGTTTGATACTATCTGCTGCAATAGCAGTTTCAGCTATGAAAAATGAAAATAACAAAAATACAGGTGAGCCTATTAACAACTTCTTAATGATATGCATATGACATCCCATCTCCAATATTACTGCATCCCAGCAGTAAGAAGTTTAAACGCTTAGATACTTAAAAAGTTTACTTATGCGCAAAAAAGCCAGTTATTTTATCGTCAATGTTTTCAATTCTTACAAATCCAAATCGTTCAAACTGTACAATTTCATCTGTTTTTAATTTTAAAACAGCTTCTTCAGCAAATCCATCCGCTCTTTCAAGGCTATCAGCATTATACTTTTCGTCAATGTAGATAAAATGAGGAATAAAAACACTCATTTCAACAAATTTATCAGTTGTCCATTGAATTTTTGCTGAACCCGGTATTAAATTCTCATCAGCATATTCAGTTAATACATCTTTGTTTTTTTCTTTAATCTTAACGTTATAAAGACCCTTTAATCTAAAAATGTCTCCAACTTTTAGTTCTTTCATATCAGAATTTTGTACAAAGAAAGTTTTACCTGTTTTAACAGTTCTACTCCCAAGAGTTTTATTAATTGGATGGAAATTGATTTCTTTAATTTTTTCTGGAGCATTTTCAACAATAAGTTTCACAGGGTCTTTAACAAAGAAATACCGTTTAGCAATTGGATCAATTATTTTTCGATTGGCTGCCGCTACAAGACTAAAGGTCACAGAGGATTCTACTTTAGAGATACCTTGTTCTAATACAAATTGTTTAATTGCTTCGGGTAAAATGCCGCGTTTTTTTAATCCTCTTAAGGTTGGTAATCTTATATCATCATATCCGGATACACTTCCATTTTCAATTAATGGTTTGATTTTACGCTTTGAAACTGGCATGCCTTCAATTGATAGGCGAGCAAATTCTATTAAATGAGGTTTTCTGAGTTTTAAAAGATCAAGAAGTTTAAAATAGCATTCATCGCGAAGCTCATATTCCTTCGTTCTAAAAGGATGCGTCACACCACTAATGCTATCCTCAACAGCACCTGCAAAATCATAGGTAGGCCATACTCTATATTTATCACCATGTAAAGGGTGTGGTTTGTCAATAATTCTAAAAAGAGTTGGGTCACGCATTGCTGTATTATCGCAAGTTATATCTCCTCTTAATCTTAGAATGGAACCTTCAACTGAGGAATTAAGCATATCTTTCCAAAGATCCATGCTGTCCCCACATGTATTACCGCAACAATTACATTCTTTACCATGAAAACGACCATGTTTTATCTCTTCAGTTGAACAAACACAAATATAAGCATCATCTTGCTTTATCAACTGTTCGGCAAGTCTATAATGCTCCTCAAGATGATCTGAGGTGTTAAACTCTTCATCCCATTCAATTTTAAGCCATCTTAAATCTTCCTTTTGAGCTTCATAAAACTCAATCTGTGCATTCTCAGGATTTGTATCATCAAAGCGTAGGATAAACTTTCCATCATAAATCCTTGCATATTCATGGTCAACAATTGCTGCCTTAGCATGACCAATATGAAGATATCCATTGGGCTCAGGTGGGAAACGGGTAACAACCTTTCCTTTCTCTGCATTTAGAAGTTTCGGAAGTGTGAAATCTCTTTCTTTCTTTTCCTTCTTAAGTAATTCTGGAGCGAGTTTTTCTAACTCTGCAATCTGTTTGTTTAATGGAATTTTGTTGACCTTAACAATAACAGAATTAACAATTGGAATTATCTCTTTTGGAGAAAAACCCTCTTTTTGCAAGGCAGCAATAACTTTTCCAACAACAGCTTTAGAATTTGCTTTTCCTTTAAACCATATAGCATTTTGAAGAGCATATATTCTGGCAGTTTTCTGTATTTTATCTGTTGACATAATACATTACTTCTCTCTTCTAATTGAGTATTCTGCTAGTTCGAGAAGAATCTGTTTTGCATCTGAATTTGGTAGTATTTCAAGTGATTTCTTTGCCTTTTCGCAATACCCCATAGCAGTATTTTTTGCATATTCAACTGATTTAAGATTATTAAATAAATTATAAACTTGTTTAACTTCCTCTTCTGATGCGTTTTTATTTCCAAATAATTTTTCTAATAGTTTTTTATCATCTCCAGAGGCATTATTCAGGCAGTGAACTGCAATAAGTGTTTTTTTACCATTTCTAATATCATTTCCAATATCTTTTCCAAGCGTCTTTTCATCGCTACTCATATCTAGATAGTCATCATGTATCTGAAAACCTAGTCCAAGAGATTTGCCATACTCATTAAGAGCATTTGATTGTTCGCTTGTTCCGCCTCCCAAAATTGCACCTGCCTCTGCAGCATACATAAAAAGAACTGCTGTTTTTTTAAGTATCATCCCCAGGTATTCATCCTCGGTAACATTCTGCCTTTTTTCAAAATCCATGTCTAATTGTTGACCTTCACTTATCTCCCGAACACTATCGATAAGACCAAATTCTACATTTTTAAAAATTGACAGATCTCCTTGAATATCATGCATAGCTTCAAATGCTTTAATAAATAAAAGATCACCTGCTATAATTGCAGTTGGTTCACCAAATTTTATATGAACAGAGGGGATTTTTCGCCTCAACTTGGATTTATCCATTATGTCATCATGAACAAGAGTAAAATTATGAATTAATTCTATGGCAATTGCAAGTGGCATAACCTCTTGTATATTTCTGGATACAGTTTCACAAGAAACCATAGCTAAACATGGTCGAAGTCTCTTACCACCCGCAAGAGGAAGATGTCTAACAGCATCATAAAGAGTTTCTGGTTCTCCATGATTTAGGAATTTTTCAAGTGATTGATTAAAAAAATCTGCTCTCTTCTTCAATTCTTGTTTCAGATCCATAAATCCACACCAATGTCAGCCATCTTTGAAACTTTATCAGCTCCCACTAAAAACATGGCAGCTCTTATCTCTTTAATAATAGCATCAACCACAGAAATTGTAGCCTCTTTGCTATCAGTTGCTGGTTTAAGAAGAGCATGTGCTATGCCTGCGCAGCTTGCTCCAAGAGCTAGTGCTTTTGCTGAATCAAGGCCATTTCTAATGCCACCAGTTGCAATTATTGGCAGTTTCCAATTAGTTGCATCTCCAGCCTCAAGGATAGATGTTGGCGTTGGAATGCCCCAGTTCCAAAAAGTTTTACCGCCTCGCTCATGAAGTTTATCATCTCTTATCTCAGCACGATAATGTTCTATCGCAGCAAAGGATGTCCCACCAGCACCACCTACGTCAATTCCTGAAATCTTTGTTTTAGAAAGTCTTTCGGCAACATTATAAGATATACCTGCACCAGATTCCTTAACAACAACAGGGGTCCCTAAATCCTCTGCTAATTTTTTTATTGCATCAAAACATCCCTTTGCATTTGATTCTCCTTCAAATTGCACAGCTTCTTGTAAAAAGTTAAGACAGATGACAAAAACATGACCATCTATCATATCAATCATTTTTTGTGCATTTTCAAGGGTTTTTTTATGTCCCCATAGAACAATCTGAGATGCGCCAATATTTGCAAATCGCAAAGGAATATCATAATCTCTTATGATACTATATGTATCTTTTAATTCAAGTTTTTCAAGGGCTGCTCTCTGAGACCCCACACCCATACCTATCTGATATTTCTCAGCAGCGATAGCAAGATTTTCATTTATTTTCTTTGCTTTATCATAACCACCAGTCATGCCAGCAATGATTAATGGAGCCCCTAATTTTTTTCCAAAAAGTTTTGTAGAAAAATCAATTTCATTTTTATTTATCTCAGGAAGTGCATTATGTATCAGTTTAACATCGTCCCAATAGTTATGATCCGCTGCTACATCTTTTTCTAGTGAAATTCTTACGTGTTCATCTTTTCTACTTACTGTTTGACTCATTTTTTATCCCCATAAACAATTGTACTTTTAGTATCCTCTCCAACAAGTACCTTGTATAATCTATCTGGTTTATTACCATTTAGGAGAATTGTATCAATGCCAAGTTTTGATATATTCTTTATTGTTTCAATCTTTCCACTCATGCCTCCAGTAACATCAGCATGTACATCTGCTAACGTTTTAAGTCGTTCCAGTTCATCAATCGTTGTTGAATCTATTAATTTTACATTTTTATCTATCTTTGGGTTTGAAGTATAAATACCATCCTCGTCTAATGCAAATATTACTTTTTCAGGTTTAAAATAGTTTGCAAGTGCCATTGCAAGGAGATCCCCCGAGCAAATTGAAAAGCTAAGTTTTTTATCTAATACAACATCTCCAAAGGTAACAGGTGTAAACTGCTTTTTCAAATATTCCTCAAAAACATTATAATCCATAGATACAAGTTTATGATCATCAAGTTTCACTGCTGAATGTGGAGAAATTGAAACAGCAGGGATACCATTGTTTTGTAAAGATTTAAGCACCATTGAATTTAATCTTTGAACCATTTCATGAGTAACTGAAAAACCATGAATTTGTTCATCTCTACTGAATCCCTCATTTAATCTATATTTTTTTGCATGGATATGACCAAATGAACCTGCGCCATGAATTAGAATAATTTGTTTGTTTGCTTTTTTTATTTCTTTGGATAAGTTATCCATTACTTTTTTTCTGAATGATCCTTCTTTTGTTTTATCAGTAATAACACTTCCGCCAAGTTTTAAGATAATCATAAGCTACTAAATCAACTATACTCTAAAAAGGATTTTCATTGGGTTTAAATTTTTATTTTTTTACAGTCATCATCGTTTTCTCTTTATTTTGCTCGTGGATTAACCAAATAGCGATAGGCATACCATTATTAGAAGATTGCATTATTGTCTTTGATAATTTGGATAACTCTTCTTTTGAATGTTTGTCATTACAGTTCTCACATACAAAATGTTCATCTTTAAAAACTAACCCAAGTGGATGGTCATCAAGTAACATCTTTCTGCTACATATCATACAGGTTTTTTCTGTTATTTTAAACACCACCATCAAATTAAATTCGTAGTTATTTTATATCTCTGATTAGGTTATAAATTAAACGCTTGAGAGTAAAAAAATAAATTTGTGAATTAAACGAAATATTTTATAAAAGACATATCATTACGCTGAATGGTGGAAGTAAAAGGATGGAGAGAGAATCTAATGCTTACAATGTAGAGTCAAAAAGCATTGTTGGTCTAGGGGGAAAACCAAAGATTGCTTATTTTTCAATGGAAATAGGCATAGATGAAAATATACCAACATATAGTGGCGGTCTCGGAATCCTTGCAGGGGATACAATAAAATCATGTGCTGATCTCAATGTACCCATAGTTGGTGTTACTCTTCTATCTGAAAATGGATACTTCTATCAAAAAATAGATGAAAATGGGAACCAAATTGAACTTCCTATGCAATTTGCTGTTTCAAATTTTCTTAAACTTCTTCCGACGACGACTAGTGTAAAAATTGAAGATAGAGAAATAAAAATACGTGCATGGTACTATCAATATAAAGGTGTTGGCGGCTACATTATACCTGTTTTTTTCCTTGATTCAAATATTGAAGGAAATGCTGATTGGGATAGAAATCTTACAAAGCATCTTTATGGAGGTGATAATAAGTATCGCCTTGCCCAGGAAATAATCCTTGGCATAGGCGGAGTTAGAATGTTGCAGACACTGGGATATACAACAATTGACAGATATCATATGAACGAGGGGCATGCTGCTCTTGGAACTCTTGAGCTTTACGATCAGTTAAATGATGTTGAAAAAGTTCGTCAGCAGTGTGTATTTACAACTCATACTCCTATAGCTGCAGGCCATGATCAATTTGATCTCTCTTATGCTAAACCAATGCTAGGAAATATGTTTCCTGATTTTATTCTTGATGATGTTACTTTTGAAAATAAGTTAAATATGACAAAACTCGCACTATTTTTTAGTCACTATGTAAATGGGGTCGCAAAAAAGCATGGAGAGGTATCAAGAATGATGTTTCCAGGTTATTCCATAGAATCTATTACCAATGGAGTTCATTCGCCAACATGGGTTTCTGAACCGTTTCAAAGACTATTTGATAAACATATGCCTGGATGGCGATCTGATCCATACATTCTTAGAGCTACATTTAGTATAGAGAAAAACGCGATATGGAATGCTCACATGGAGGCAAAAAGAGAGTTGATAAATTTCGTTAACAAACGATATAACATTGGTATGAATTATGATGATTTTACAATAGGTTTTGCTCGTAGACAAACTGCTTATAAAAGACCAGAGCTCTTAATATCTGATCCAGAAAGATTGAAACAGATCGCTGAAAAAGCGGGACCTATACAAATAATCTATGCCGGAAAAGCACATCCAAAAGATGGAACTGGAAAAGAATCAATAAGAAAGATTTTTGAAGTTATGAAAACAATTCAAGGCAAAATTAAAATTGCCTATGTTCACAACTATGATATGATGATTGGCAAGAAGATGACCGCAGGTGTAGATTTATGGCTTAACACGCCTCGAAGACCAAAAGAAGCCTCAGGAACATCAGGAATGAAAGCAGCGCATAACGGTGTTCCCCAGTTTGGTACTCTTGACGGCTGGTGGATTGAAGGATGCATAGAAAACATTACTGGATGGGCGATTGGTCCTGAAAAGACAGAAGACAGAGAATCCGATGATGAAATCGATAGATACGACTTATATGACAAATTAGAAAGTTGGATAATACCCAAGTATTATAATGACCGAGATAACTGGATACGAACAATGAGGAGCTGTATTGCAATAAACGCTTCATTTTTTAATACTAATCGAATGATTCAACAATATGTTTTAAATGCGTATTTCAGGTGATGTGAAAATATTTTCATATTCCGGAGATATAGCTTCTATGTCCTCAACCCATGTACGAAGTATTTCTGCCACACTCCAGGCTTGAGAGATGCATCCTCTAGGAGCATATATTGGATCACCATCAAATATTTCATATATAGACCCGTCCCATTGCTCACCGAACACATCAAGCATTGGTTTTAAAAAATAATTAAATGCATATTCTCTCTGGTTTTTTACTTTTACAAATGCCTTAATAAATGGCCCCATTAGCCAAGGCCACACTGTTCCATTATGGTAGGCAATATCTTTGTCATGAGCCCCAAGATAAGTTCCTTTATATCTTGAATCGTCAGGAGATAGGGTTCTCAACCCAAAGATTGTTAAAAGATTATTCTGAACTTTACTAACTATTTTTTCTTGTAACTTTTTTTCTATCATGTTAAAATCAAGAGAGACAAGAAAGATTTGATTAGGCTTTAATGACAGATCTTTAGTGTCAATAACATCATAAAAGTCGTCAAATTGATAATTAAAATTTTCTTTTACTTTTTCAGATAGCTCAATGAATCTATCATTTTTACCTAATAACTGTGCCAAATTACTCATTATCATAAGAGCATTATACCATAACGCCTGGATTTCAACTGCTTTTCTGGATCTAGGCGTTGGGTAATTACCATCGATCTTCACATCCATCCATGTAAGCCCAGGGCCATGGCTGATGAGAAAATCCTCATCCATTTTTATGCCAAAGTCTGTTCCCTTAATATATCTATACATAATTGATTGAAGTGTTTTCCAAATTTTATCTAATATTTTTTGATCATTTGTGTATTTTAGATATTGATATACACGATCAATGTACCATAAGGACGCATCTACAGTATTGTACACTGCCTTTGAATCTCTGTCCATAAATGCATTTGGAATTAGCCCATGCTTACAATGCATGTTAAGAGTTAGAAGTATTTGTTTTGCATCATCAAATCTCTTTGTTACAAGAGTAAGTCCTGGTAATGCTATTAGTGTATCTCTCCCCCAGCCTCCAAACCAGTGGTAGCCAGCTATTACCGATTTACTGTTATCTCTTCGTACTATAAAATTATCAGTTGATAATACAAGTTTATTACATTTAACCGGAAGATCTGCATGTATCAAAAGATCCTTTTTTCGTTTAATTTCGTTTGAGTATATTGTTGAAGGATTAATTTTGAAATCATTTTCAAGAGTTAAAATTAGATAGTAATCACATGATTTTTTGATGACTTTTTGGAATCTCCCGATATGAACGTTGTTATCCACCCATGATTCATTTCGCTCTCGATCTTTATTATAATAAAATTCTTCCCAATAGTGCAAAGGTTGGAATTTAGCATCTTTCAGGAATATTTTCAGAGTTTTATCGGAATTCCCTGGTTTGATTAGCACTCCATTGTTATTCATATAATGTTGAAATGAAAGATATCTTTGTCCATTTACATCGTAAAAATGTCTAGAATTTACTAGGGGGTTATGAAAAATAGTAAAAGGTTTGCAGGTATCAATTTTGTATCTAATAACCGTAGTATTTTTTCCGTGTTCCATAAAAATTGTCTTTTTAATTTTTACATCCTTAAATTCATAAAAGAATGATGGAAATACATCAAAACTAAACTTGTTTTTATGACTTCTTAAATCGTATTTAGCATCATCTAAATGGATTTGATCAAAAACATTTGATACAAAAACCCATCTCTCAGTTGGTGGTTTCAAACTGGCAATAAGAAGACCATGAAACTTACGAGAATTTGTATTCTGATATGTAAGAGAAGCATAGCCGCCAAGGCCGTTAGTAACAATCCATTCTCCCATAGGTCATCTACAGAAATTCTTTATAAATATCTAGAGTTCTCTTTGTAACAGACTCCCAACTGAATGTTTCAATTACTCTCTGTCGCGCATTTTTACCCATCTGAGTTCCTTTATCTTCTAATTGTAAAACTTGTTTTATGCCCCATGCAATGTCGTTTGGTGCAAAAGGATCTATATGAATCCCACACTGTTTATCGCCACTGGGAATAATCTGCTCACGAAAACCATTTGTTCCCCTAGCTCCAACCACAGTTGGTTTAGCCATGGACATTGATTCTGTGCAGACAATACCAAATGGTTCGTAAATAGATGGTAAAACCACACTGTCAGCAGCAGCGTAATGAAGAATACGTTCTTCTTCATTAATAAATTCTGTTCTAAAAATAATCTTATCCTTTATTCCAAGATTTTCTGATAGTGATTTAAGACCCCATTCTAGGTCTCCAATCCCCAGGATAACAAGTTTTGTATTAGGAAATTCTTCAAGAACATTAGGCATTGCCTTAACAAGATTGTCAACGCCTTTTACTGTAACAAGTCGCCCTACAAAAAATAACATGTTTTCATCATTATTGATTCCATATTTTTTTCTAAGTTGCATTTTTTCTTTAATAGATACTTTGTTTGGATCATATTTAGCTGGATCAACACCATTCCAACAAACTCTGATTTTATAAGGAGGGAACCCTAGTTTTTCAAGCTCATCTTTCATTGCGTATGAAACGGTTATTACACAATCAGCAACCTGTCCCCCTTCAAATTCAATATCTTTTATCGCATGAGACCCACGTCCAATTGATCTACCAACCTCTGTTGAATGAACATGAAACATCAAAGGAATGTCTAATTCTTTTTTTGCAATCATACCACCTATTATGCCCAGCCAATCGTGAGCATCAATTATATCAAAGGATTTTTTTTCATTCCGTACCAGTAAGTTTACAAGTTGAGACGCGGACATTGTGTTATAGCTAATTACATCTGCAAAAAACTTAAAATGTTGTCCCCAAGAACGAAGTTCATGATCTGCAAAGAGTTGAAATGTCGATGTTAAATCTAAGGTTTTTGGTCGATATACGTCTATACCATTCCATTTTTCGTAGGTTTTATGTTTGTTATTTTCGTTCAAAGAAAAAACAGTGACTTCATTATCAAAATATGCTTGTTTCTGAGTAATTTCAGTTGCAAATGTACCAAGGCCGCCATAGATGACTGGTGGAAATTCCCAGGAAAAATGCACTATATTCAAATTTGCTCTCCTCAACATCTCCTAAACAAGTATATCTTTAAAAAATGTCTTATTTAATAAAATCTAATCTAATTTCTGTTTTATATCTTGAAGGACGTTCATATAATTGATGAACCCATCATAAGGACCGTCATAAGGACTAAAATATGCATGAACATCACCATCTTGAAGACCCTTTGTCGAAACATAGTAAAGATGATCAGATGTCTGTAGGCGCCGCCAAGTATTTAACATATCCTCATCACCTTTTTCTTTGACCTTTCGCCCAATATTTTTTAGTTCATTAAAACATGCTACTTGCATATCATTTCCAAGCCAAGTTGACACATCACGATCCTCATCAGCCCATGAAATTGCCCATGGTGCATCAATCTCGCCAACAGGTTCATATCGTTCAGTGGCTTCACTAACAGTGACAAAATCTAGATGTTGACGTTTGAACACTTCACCAGGTAAATGACTTAGAAAATCAAAAATTCCAGTATCCTCCCAGTGATGCTCCCCGAAGGTTTCATAGTCCATAAAAAGATTAACTAAATCTCCTTCGTTATTAGCCATCCAAT
Organism: Thermoplasmata archaeon; assembly: GCA_020054495.1. Classification (GTDB taxonomy): domain Archaea; phylum Thermoplasmatota; class E2; order DHVEG-1; family DHVEG-1; genus JAGMDE01. Next base: position 32,863 of record JAHWGK010000021.1, read on the forward strand.
TAGCATATTTATCAGCTGTTAAGGGATGCCCTGGCCAGAGTTTAGCTGAAAATCTAAAACCAATATCATCAGAAAGAGTATAGTTTCTAAGAAGAATTTTCAAATCACAATTAACAGGTTTATACAAATAATTTGGAGAGCGCCAATGAAGTATTTTTTCTGTACCTTCTGTAATAATTCCTTTATAACCCATTTCTGCAACTTTTTTGGCAATACGGTTATCAAAAATAGCTTCAGTATTACGAAAAACTCGTGGCTTGTAATTAAACAGATTTTTAATCATCTTCCGGTGCATTCTCACCTGTTCTTCAAACTCATCCATTTCATCATATAAGGAAGACAAAGAATGATAGTAAGTCTCCTCGATCATATCCACAGAACCAGTTTTAAAAAGCTCCTTGAAACTATCAAGTAATTCAGGTAAAAATTGTTCACAGTATTCAACAAATGTGCCAGTAAGACTAAAAGAAACTTTGAATTTGCCATCGAATTCATTTATCAAATTTAGCAACAGATTGTTTGTCGGAAGGTAACATTTATTTGCTACTTTTTCAAATATTTCCTGGTTTAACTTGCGATCAAAATATGAGGAATTAGAATTATTGTTTCCGATACGGAAAACTGAAAAACGATTCAACCTTATCGGCTGATGAACTTCGAAATAAAGGCAGATGGAGGCCATATTAAAGAACCCCGCTATAAACGTCTATTGTTTTGTCTGCGACACGATCCCATGTAAACAACTCAATTTCACGCTTACCCTCCCGGGCAAGAGTTCTACGCAACGGATCGTATCTTAGCAGAGAGATAATTTTATTAGCCATCTCATCAGTATCCCAGAAATCTATTTGTAGACAATTAGAAAAAGCTTCAGAAAAACCAGCAGTCTTCGAAGCAATAGTAGGAGTTCCTGCAGAAATAGCTTCAAGAGCAGTTATACCAAAAGGCTCACTAACAGATGGCATAACATACACGCTGGAAATTCCATAAATATGGTTAACTTCATCTTCAGTCAAACGACCCGTGAAAATGACCTTATCAGAAATACCCATATCAAGAGACTGATTAATTAAACGAGGCAACATATCACCAGAACCAGCAACAACAAAACGTGCGTCAGGTTCATAATCCAACACTTTTCCAGCTGCTCGAAGGAAAAACTCAGCTCCTTTTTGAATAGTAAGCCTACCTAAGAACAAAACAATCTCCTGTTTACGACCCTCAGAAATTGGATAGACAGCATTATGGATGACACTGATTTTATTAGGGTTAATACCATATTTTTCAGTAATAACTCGCTTTGTGAAATGACTTACAGCAATAATCCTATCGGCGTTTTCCATTCCCTCTCGTTCAATGTCGATAAACCATTTATTTGGATATAGCCATCCAGATCGATCATACTCAGTTGAGTGAACAGTAAGAATAAGAGGAATACTCATGCTCTCCTTCAAGGCTATACCTGCTTTCATTGTAAGCCAGTCATGACAATGAACTGCATCATATTTGCCTTTTAATTTTACATTTTCTTTTACTCTTGCAACAACAAGATCATTATATCTGTAAACCGCATCATAAAACATACCAGCAATTTCCTTACTGTCTGGCCGGTCATAAGGAAATATCTCAGTTTCTCCAACCTCTTTTATTATCAAATTTGGTTTGTCACTACTAGTACTATGTTTGGTTTTTGGCATATAAAAATCTACTTTTACGTTTTTATCTGCTAGACTACGGGTAAGTCCATAGCAATGAGTAGCAAGACCACCTGCTTTGAACGGTGGATATTCCCAGCCAATCATTGCTATTTTCATTTATCTCTCCTTAATTCTTATACCGAAAGGTATCTACACTGATTAAGGTCTTTGTATTTTGACCCAAGCTTTTTTCCTCTCATCTTTTTGTTAATAATTAATTCTTTATTCCTAATTATTTCAAATTGTATCTGTGTTTTTCATCGATATAGATTTTTTCTTCTCGTGCAAGCCAACCTAAAGTACAATGAACCTTATTATCATCAAGATTAGATAGCCTTTTTATCGTTATAAAGTCAGCATCTCCCCATATGTCAAGTATCTTCCAAACTTTACCAGCATTAGTTCCTATCTCAGATTCTAAATTTGTATTATCAAGTTTATAACAATCCTTATCTTTTTTAGTTATCTTATTTTCTCTAGCAAGCCAACCAAGACCTGCATGAAAATCAACTTCATCAAGTTTAGTTGTCTCAAGAATTTTATCTTTTTTAAGACAACCTTTTTTGCTTAGAACCTGCCAAATCTTGCCTGCACTCTCACCAAACGTAGTTTTCAGGTCCCTCACGCTTAAACCTCCAATGTTTAAAGTGTATTATTTTATATAATATAAGCCTATCTAAAATAAATAAATTTAACAATTGTGACATTATATTAAAATTTAAAAATCCGCTTTATTCTTAGAATAACTTTTACGGGCTTGAGGGGATTCGAACCCCTGGCCAATCGGTTAAGAGCCGATTGCTCTGCCTAGCTGAGCTACAAGCCCCCTACAGGAGTAAGCTCCAAGTGGAAAGGGTCTAACGGCTCTAGGATTTTAAAGATTGTGGTAATAAAAATTAAGTTAGAAACATACCAATAGGCATCAAGGTTTAGATAACCAAATCGTTATTTTTCTAAGAGAAACATCGTTTTCTCTTAAAATATTTTCAAGTTCCCATGACATTTTTTCAGGTATCAATATAGATGCTATTCCTATTCGCAAACCTCCAAATTTTTCAACCAATCCTTTTTGTTCTCTCTCATAAATTTTGCTTTTGTATTTTTTCTTTGTTTTTATACCATATAATAGTCGTTTTATTTTCATTTTTTTTGAGTGGTCAAGATTACTGAGATTAAATTTAATAATCTCATATGGTTCAAGTTCCAGTTGCTTAATGGAAGCATCGGGAGTCTTTCCAAAAACTATAATTCCTTCTCTAAGTAAAGTTTCAATAAACTGTCGATCCAAATTTTTAAAAGAAGATTCTGTAAACACTAAATTGATATTTTTGTCATATTTTTTTTCAAGATCAAGTATTTTGTTTGATATATTGCTTTTTGCATTCTCATTTTTTAGTATAATACAAATATCGAGATCACTTTCTTTTCCTGCTTGATCTCTTGCAACTGATCCAAATATTATTACTGTTTCTATTTCTGAATAATTTTTGGAAATTTTTTTAATTTCGTCTATTAACTCATCCACTTTTTTACTCATTTATGTCTTCACCTAATTTTTCAAGGCATATTTTTTCAATTGCTTTGTAGCAAGTTTTCACATTTTCCATATCAGTTTCAGTCCACGAAAAACCATATGCAAATTTTGGCCGGAGTTGATTCTCAATTTTTTGAAAATTTTTCCATATGCCATCAGTGTTATTTTTAAAAATAAACTCATTTTTAGTTAGCATTGATCGTAAATGCTGATGTTTATTGACATGAACTCTTTCTTGAGCCGCACAAGATTCTATTAAATGGTAAGCAGAGAGAAAATAAGCTTCTACACGAGTTCCTTCAAAATTATTAATGTTTTCGGCATCATTTTTGAATTTTTCATATAGTTTGAAATGATTTTCTTTACTACCCACATCATCACATTCGTAATATTATATAACGAAAGCAGGTATTTAAATCTTTTCGTTATATTATATAACGAAATATTTTCTAAAATTTAACAGAAGAGCAGATTGAAGTTGTTTGTTCTGCCTAGCTGAGCTACAAGCCCAAAACAAGAGAGACGCAAGAAATTAAATGATATTTATTAATCTTTTTCTTCAATTTTTTTAATCTCTGATTTTTTAACTTTTGATAGATATTTAGCATCAATGCCATCTGTTATATACACATCTTTACCGGCATGGTATATTTTCAGACCGGCTTTTTTTGCTTTTTTGCCATCGATTTTTAAAATAAGTGGAGCTTCAGTTCTAACCTTTCCCGCTTCTATTGCTTTTTCTACACTGCCGCTAAGATGTACTTTTTTTCGATCTGTCGGGTGAAGGCCGCCCTCAATTACCATATCTGCCTCCTCTTCAGTTACTGGGTAATAGAATTCATCTAATTCAGCTAATGGGAGATCATCAGGGCTTACTTCTATAGTGTGACCATACGTCGCTCTTACCATGCCACCATCAATTTGATATCTACCTCGAGGGTCAGTAGCTGCTAAAGCTTCAATATGGTGAACGCGCAGCCAATTGAAACCAGATCTTGCTGTACCTATAGCATCAATCAAAGAAGAAATGTCTACCCATCCTTTTCCATCCATCATTAATCCAAGTTTTTCGGGGAAGTGACGAAGTGCACCTGCAATAATACGGCTTAAAGAGTTAAGCTCATTTTCATTCATTAAAAACTTGCCATTCTTATTACAAGTAGGACACAATTCTCCCCGATAATATCCATGTTCTTCACATTCAGATAACATATTTCCATGCTCGTAATCTAAATATTAAGTATAAATTTTTGTACTAATTCGCTATTACATGACTTGGTGAATTTTTGGAAAGAGAGGAGCTTAAGAAACTAGCAGGTGAAAAAGCAGTTGAACATATAGAAGACGGCATGGTCGTTGGACTTGGCACTGGTTCCACTGTAGAATATACTTTAAGAAAACTTGGAGAGCTTGTTAGGGATGGACTAAAAATAAAAGGCATTCCAACATCTGTTCATACAAAAAAAATTGCACAAGAGGAAAAAATACCTTTGACAACTCTTGAAGAAAATCCAGTAATTGATGTAACCATTGATGGAGCAGATGAGGTCGACTCGGATATAAATCTCATTAAAGGTGGAGGTGGTGCTCTAGTTCGTGAAAAAATTATTGCATTTAACTCAAAAAAAGTAATTATTGTTATTGATGATTCAAAGGTTGTAAAGTGTTTAGGAATTGATTTTCCATTACCTGTGGAGGTTGTAAAGTTTGGTTGGACTTCTACCAAAAAGACTCTTGAAAAGCTCGATTGTAATATTGAATTGAGACAAGTTATGGGGAATGAGCCATTTATTACAGATAATTCAAATTATATTTTGGATTGTGAATTTGAAAGAATTCTGGAACCTGAACAGCTCGAGATTGATATAAACAATATTCCCGGTGTCGTAGAAAATGGTTTATTTATTGACTTAGTTAATGAAGTTATAGTTGGTGGTAAACAGGGCATTTTAACTCTGGATAAAGAATCTGTTGTTTAAATATGGTAAAAGTAGCAGAAAAAATAAAAAATACTAAGAAAAAAATTAATTCTCTTGATTTTGATGCTCATTGGTATAGACGTGTGTTTCATGCATTTGGAGTTTCTTTTTTATTTTACTACATGTTACCAAATGAAGATTGGATAAATCTATTAAAAATTTGGGTACCACCTATCATTGTAGTAATTGCTGTTGTTTTAGAGATTCTCAGATTGAAAGGTAAAATTAGTAGTAATCATTTTTTTGGACTTAGGCTGTATGAAAAAAACAGGATTGGAAGTTATGTGTTTTTTGCAGTTGCAATACTTATTTTACTAAGGTTTTTTCCTCAAGAAATTGCAATACCATGTATACTATGTGCGTGTCTTGCAGATCCAATTATGGGTGAAGTAAGGCATCGTTTCGGAATGAAATATGTATACGTTTTTGGTTTCTTAATGTGTATGTTTTTCTTTATGGTTGCTTGGTATAAAGCAGATGTTAGGTTGATGCTTTTAGTATCCATTGTAGGCGCTTTTGGCGCTGTCATTGGCGAGACAAAGAAATTCTGGTGGCTGGACGATGATTTTATGATCCAGATACTTCCTGCTGCGTTGTTGTTAATTATTTGGATTATTGTACCATATTTTGGATTTAGTCATCCCGAACCAATTATTTATCAAAGTATTATGCCATGGTGAAGAAAATATGAATAAACAGAAAATGCAATATATGAAAAAAGAAAAAGTCTATACAAAAATTATCAGAACAGAAATTTTGTTTACACCTTTACTTGTCGTTTTACCTTTTATAGTTGGTGTTTTATTGATAAATGACTGGTATACTAGAGGGTTTTCCGTGAATAATCCAGCATTTAACAGCGAACTTATTCTTGGAATTATTATTTTAGTTGGAAATATCATTTTTGACATACCTTTTATTAAATCTTTAAAAGCGCTTTCAAAGAAAAAAATTTGAGGATTTTATTTTACGAATTTTAAATCATAAAATACTGGTAATATCAAAGCTGCTGCTATACATGATAAAGCAGTCATTAATACTACAACTGTTACAAACTCATTAAGAGCAGGGGTGTTTACGAAATATATAGCGCCTAAACCAGCAATTGTTGTTAGTGCTGCCTCCACAAGAGATGAACCAGTTCGTTCAATAGATGTTTTTATAGAATCTATTTTAGATAAACCGTTAGATCTTTCTTCCCTGAATCTATGAGTGATATGAACGCCATAGTCAATACCTATACCTATCATAATAGCAGCAATTGAAATTGTAACAAGTGAGAGAGGAATATCTAAAGCTACAAGAAATCCTGGCTCCCACATTAAAACAAAAGCAACAGGTACCAAAGTTAAGAAACCATATATTGATGAGCGGAATATTAATATCAAAGCTGCTAAAACCAGTATCAAAGCAAGTATCATAGAACGTACTTGTTCATCAGTAAGTCTATTGTTAACAGAAATAACAATTGCGTCTTGGCCAGTAAGTTTGGAAACTTGTCCATTCTTAGGAAGACGAGTCTTTGAGGCTATTGAATTTATTTCATTTACTACAGTTTCTATTTCTTCAATGCTACTTCCAATAGGGATAGCGACCATAACAAGCGTCTTTGAAAAGTCTTCATCAATAACTCCTTCTTTTGCTATCATGTCGAAAATAATTTTTTCAGCACCAGTGATCTCTTTTAATTTATTCAATATAACACTTCTATTTAACATACTAGTTACTTCTTTTATTTCATCAGCTAAGGAGTAAATAGATTTTTCAAGTCTCTTTCTATCGATATCTGGAAAAACATCCTCAAGTACAGCTCTCATTTCATCTTCCATATCACATATAGCTTCTATGACATCAGGCTCTAAAAGGCCATTGTAATCCATCTCGATTAGTAACGCGTTAAAATTACTTCCAGTTCCAAAATTTTCTGAGTACTTATACATAGCTTCTACTTGAGGTAAACCCTTAGGTGCCATATCGAGGTAGTTAACATCTGTTTTAACTTGAGGTATTACAATTATTGACATCACAGCAAAAAAGCCAGCAATTAAGATGATTCTTTTTCGGTTATTTATTGTGAATTTTGCTAATTTCTTCCAACTAGAACTGCTATCTTTTTTCTCAAATTTTAATATTAATACAAGACATGGAACTATAATAACTGCAGAGATAAAGCAGAAGAAAATACCAATCGCACATCCAAAACCAAATGTTATTATTGGTGACATACTAGATACCATTAGAGAAGCAAAGCCAATCATTGTTGTAGCTGCAGAAAGTAAAACCGCTCTGCCAGTAAATCTTAATATTTTTTCAATTCTCTCAATTTTATCTTCAACAGAGCGCTCTTCGGCAAACCGGTTCATTAAATGAATCGAATAATCAACACCTAAACCCATAAGTAATGCAACAATTGCAACAGATACAATTGTTAATTCTGGTTGAACTATACCTAAAATACCAAATGTTAATGCTAGCGCAAAAGTTGGAGGTAGGAAAGCAATTATTATACCCTTAAAGGTTCTATGAAAGAAGAAAAGGACAATAGAAACAAGTACCAAAGCAATTGGAAATACAATAATCAAATTTCTCATGCTTTCCTTTTGAATAGCTTGTTGCATCGCAATGGATCCTGTAACTGTTATATCTGCATACTTAGTTCCTCTGTTTTCTACAGCTTTTTCAGTTCTTGTTAATACTTCATTAAAATCTGTATCATCTGAAAGTTGGATTATTATCACAGCAACCTTGTATGAGTCGGTATAGAGTATACCTTTCATTTTCTTTATAATGAGACGCTCCATATGCGTATAGATATCATCTATATCATCGGGAATCTCTTTTACTCCATTTCCTCCCTCAATCTTTGATTTTGCGTTTTCCTCTTTTATAAGAGCAGCTATACTTCGAATAGAAACAATGCCATCCTTCTCACCTTTGTCATATTCATATTTATCGATGACCTGCCCAATTTCATCCATTTCAGTTAAAACCTTTGGATTTCTAATATCATATAATCGATTTGTTTGATCCACAAAAATTGTAATTGTCTCCCCAATCTGGAATTCCTGACGTATCCTATTCCATAAACTTATTGTTGGATCATCACTGGGGAGATATTCCGTAAATTCTGATTCCATATAAATATTAGATGTCTGTAGACCTATGAGAATAGTAATTATGGTAAATATAAAGAGGACTGTTTTTGGTCGCTGTGCTAGTAATTTTGCAAATGGTTTTACGTTCATAATTGATCTGCCTCCTCATCGATCTTGATTTTTACAGGTTTGTAGTTCTTTACTTTCTCTCTAGATGCAAGACTTGCTAATTTGTTTAATCTATCCTCTATCTCAGTAGCGTATCTTTTTAAAAGTTCAATTGGTGGAATTGAATGATAAAAATATGGGTTTTTTCCAATGTTATCATTATTAATTTTTTTTCTGTATATGAGTTTTTGACTATACATCTTGGAGAGTGTTTCTCTTACAGTACTCGGATGAAGTTTTGTCCCTTTAATAATCTGTTCAGCTCTAGCTCCATTTTTTCTAAGAAGATATATATAAATGCATGATCTTGCTTTTGATTTCAATATATCGCGCACTGCGTTCTCAACGTTTTTGTCCCTGGAAGGACTTTTTCTCCACATTAAATTTACACCAATTTTATTTATTTTTTTTAATAATAAAGTTGTTTTACAAGTTTAAATAGTTTTCTATTTTGTCGGCTAAAAAACGACAAAACATTTAATCGGAAGTAAGGCGACAAAATTCAAAAAATGTAAGTTTCAAAAGATTTTAATCTACCTATGAGTATTAGGCTTAATAATTCAAGTGAAATATAGATGGTTGCAAAAAAAACTTTGGAAAAATGGAAACAATATAGTGAGATATCTGATGCAGGATCAATAACCCGCAGATATTTTGTAATGAACGCTTTCGATGGAGCTCTAACAATGCTCGGTGTAGTTATAGGAGCTTATGTGTCGGGTGTTATTAATCAACCTACCGTAATTATAAGTGCTGGAATTGCAGGATCAATTGCAATGGGTGCTTCGGGTGTTAGTGGAGCATATATGACTGAAAAAGCAGAAAGAACAAAGAAAATTAAAGATTTGGAAAAAGCAATGCTTACTGATATGAGAAATGGATTACATGATAAATCCCATAAATTTGCCACAATTTTTGCTGCTATAGTTGATGGTGTTTCTCCTGCTCTGGCTGCAATGGCAGTTGTATCGCCTTTCTTTATAGTAAATTCCGGAATTATTTCAGCTGAACTGGCATTTTTTGCATGTATAACTATTACGCTTATAGTATTATGTTTGCTAGGTGTTTATCTGGCTAAGATAAGTGATGAAAGTATGATAAAATACGGTATTCAAATGCTATTTGTTGGCCTTATAACTGCCTTTCTTTGTATCGTTACTTCTTTACTACTTGGTGGACACCTAGCTGTATAATTACTTTAGAAATACTATTTTGAAAAGAAAGTTTTTCTGATTATATTTGTAAAACAAACTTTATATAGTAATATAAAAACATATATATATTATAAAGAATATAATTAACAGAGAGATAAAAAATTTAATTTCCTCAGGGGATGAACATATGGTCGAGATTAAGAAATCAAACGCATTTATTGCATTGTTTTTAGTTATTATAATGTTGCTATCAGTTGTAGCAATTCCTAGCAGTAAAGATATCTCAACAATAAGTTTAATGGATGCTAAGGAAGAAAAAGTATGTGTTTTTGGAGACAATAGTTCTGAATTTCATGTGCTAGACGTTGATATAAAAGTTCAAAAAGTGGAGGATCCTGATCAAGAAGGTGAAGAGTGGCTAGATAGAATAGACTGTTTTATTGGGGATGTAATTAGATTTAAAATTACTATTATCAACATTATAAATTATGATTTAGCTAATTTAGAAATAACAGCTGAGATATCATCTGATGTTTTACAATATGTTGGCAATAGTTCTGTTGTAAATAATATTCCAAATGAGCCTATTGTTAATAACAATTATCTAAAATGGGAAATACAACAATTACTAGAAAGTCAACATATAATCATTAAGTTTGTTGAATTAGCAATAAATGAAACTGAGATAGAAGAAATTGAAGGTTACATCTCAGTTAACGCAGAGTTGGATTCCAAATATGACCAAGATATCGTATCAAGAAGAGATCAAATAAATATTACGGGACAAGAAATTCAACAACTACAAGATGCTGAATTAACTATAAACACTGAGTTAGTTGTAATAAATGAAAGTATTTTTGGACTTGAAAATCAACTTTTAGAAAATAATACGAAATTACAGGAAAAGCAAAGCTTAGTTGAAAGTTTACAAACAGAAATTAATATTTTAAACAGTACATTAGAAAATAAAACTACTGAGTTAAACGAAGTAAATATATCAATAGAAAATATTGAGCAAGTAATAAGTCAATTAGAAACAGAGTTAAGCGCACAATTAACTATTTTAAATAATTCAAAAGTTGCAATACAAGCTTTAAATGATATTATAGCAGCTCAAACCAGTTTATTGCAAGAAAAAATATCTTTACAAGAGAGCATAAATTCTGAAATTATAACATTAAACCAGAGTCTTAGCTCTAAAATAATCGAGTTAGAGGGTGTAAGCTTAGATATTGTTGGTATTCAAGAAACAATTCAAAGTTTAGAATCAGAAAAAAGTCAATTAATAATAGCACGCGATACTGCAGCAAGAGCAGTCGAAGTAATTAACAGCAATATAAGTAACCAAACTGTCCTTTTAGCAGAAAAACAAGCAGAACTTGATGCTGCACTAGAATCATCAAATGAAAGTGCACAACAAATTTTAGATCTTCAAAATGAAATTGCTAGTATTAACAGTACAATACAAAGTTTAGAAGCACAATTATCAATAGAAATATCTACAATAGAGGCTGCAACAGTAGCATTAGGGTTATTAAATAGCAATCTAAATGATTTAAACCTTCAATTACAGGGTCAATTAAATCAAGAAGCTAGTCTAGTTCAAGAAATTAGCATTTTAAATGATAATTTGAATAGTTCATATCTTCAACTTGTTAATATTAGAGAATCAATTAATATATCTGAAGAGATATTGGAAAATTTAGAATCATTACGTCTTGAACAATATGCAAAAAGAGATAATGCAATTGTACAAATAGGAATTTTAAACAATGATCTTGTAGAACAAAATACTCAACTTCAAGGACTTCAAGCTCAAGAATCAAATCTTATATCAGACATTACTTCACTTAATAGCGACTTAAACGCAACAATAGCAGAATATGAACAAGTATCAGGATTAATAACTCAAATTGAATTAGTAATTTCCGACCTAGAAAATAATCTTACACAACAAATTGAAATAAAATCAAATGCCGAACAACAGATAGCTTTATTAAACGATGATTTAGATGAACAAAATCTTCAACTACAAGATCAATTAGCTCAAGAGTCTAACCTTATACAAGATATTGTTGATATAAATAGTAACATCAACAGCACAAATGGACAACTAGGTTTAATAAGAGATACAATAAGTGAAATAGAAGGAAATTTATCAGATCTGCAACAACAAAAAGATAATCAGATAGCAATTAGAGATAATGCTGTAAATGAGATTGAAGCAATAAACTACAATATTAGTATACAAACAAGTCTTTTAGCAGAAAAACAAGCAGAATTAGATGATTTATTAAATTCATCTAATGAAAGCGCTCAACATATTTTAGAATTACAAAGCGAAATAGCTAGTATTGAAAGTAATATTGCTGACCTAGAAAGTCAATTAGCAGAACAAATCTCAATAAGAGATGCTGCTGCCAGTGAAATTGAAGCAATCAATAACAATATCAATATCCAAACAGGACTATTATCAGAAAAACAAACAAACCTAGGAACAACTTTAGAAACATTTAATGAAACCGAATTGCTAATTCAAACACTAAACAATGAAATAACAACCATAGAAGGAAACATAGCAGACCTACAAAACCAACTAAACACACAACTAACAACAAGAGACACAGCAATAACCAACCTACAAACACTAAATAGTGAACTTAATGATATAGACTTACAACTTCAAAATTATCTCATACAAGAAAGTAACCTAATAGCCGATAAAATAGACTTATATAATAACAGAAACGACACGCAATTACAACTAGACAACGTAAGACAAAACATAAGCAACCTTGAAAATGACATAACACTACTAGAACAAAACCTAGCCACAGAAATAGCAATAAGAGATAGTGCTCAACAAGCAATTAATGGCATAAATCAAGATATTGCAAATCAACAATCCATTGTAAATGATGAAGTAGTTATTATATCAGATTTAAATTCTAGTATCGAAACTCAAGAAAATCTATTACTGGATAAATTAACTCAAGAAAGCAGTTTAGAAAGTGTAATTGTTAACTTAATGAATAGTTTTAATCAAACAATTGCTGATTTAAATCAGATTAGAGATTTAATTAATGATATTTTAGGTCTAATTTCTGAATTAGAGTTCAATTTGTCGGAGCGAAATGAAATTCGCGATAATGCAATCAATGCTCTTTATCAAATAAATGAAAATCTAACTATTCAATATCAATTGTTATCTGACCAACAAAGTATCGAAACTAATCTGGTTACTGATATTGTTGATTTAAACAACAATCTCAATAATACAAATGAACAACTAGATTCTGTAAGACTGACAATAAATAGCCTTGAAACAAGTATTGCAAACCTACAAAGTAACTTAACAACCGAACTTGGAATAATAGTATCTACAACAGTTGAAATTAATTATATCAATGATAATATTAGTGCTCAAACTTCTCTATTAGGTGATAAACAAGATCTACTGGATACTGCAATTCAAGACTCTAACGAAAGTTATGAAGAAATATTAGATTTACAAAACGAAATAGCTAGTATTGAAAGTAATATTGCTGACCTGGAAAGCCAATTAGCAGATCAAATTGTAATAAGAGATACAGCAATAACCAACCTACAAACACTAAACACAGAACTACAAGACAAAAACACACAACTAACAGACCAACAAACACAAGAAAGCA
>JAHWGK010000220.1 GCA_020054495.1 Thermoplasmata archaeon
CATCTTGATTTAGACGTGGTAAACACCCTACCCCGTGAACCCCCCGTGAAATTAACTGAACCTAAAGGAGATACCCCGTCAACATTTTTAGGTTCATAAGTGAACTGTTTTTCTGGATCCTTTTTTGTTGCAGAATAAAGTTGTGGTTTGCTCTTTGATTTTATCTTAATTATGTAGTTATTTTTAATGAGTTGACGGGTAAAACGACATGTATAAGAAACTGAAATATCCAACATAGATGCAATAGCTGTAGGACAATAACTATAACCGTCACCATATTCGTGTTTGCCTACTAGCAATAAGTATATATTTATTTTTGTTTTATTCCATTTAATCATGTTAAAAACCATCGGAGTTTTGAACTGTTAATTGAACTAATTTTTTGAGGCTGGTTGGGATTGGGAAGGCGTGGAGGTGGTGAGGAGAGATAGGAAAAAATTAGGATTACCTTCCCTGTTGCATCCCGAACCAACCATATAGGGAGAGGAGGGGAGAGAGAGTGTGATGGGAGTTGGTTCAAAAAAAGGCTATTTTCCCCT
>JAHWGK010000221.1 GCA_020054495.1 Thermoplasmata archaeon
TATCGTATGCCAGATCGTAGCTACGCAAATCTTCATTAAGACCAAGCAAAGTAAGCGAGGTAATTCTTTTGCAATTGTTGGTATTATGCTAATAGCATTTCTCTTGATGCTATTTACTTATATTACTCCAAGAATCCCCATTTTCAAGGATAACAATACCGGTGATTATGGTGCAAAGTGGGGAATAGAAACGATGAAAGAGGAATTAGAAACAGAATTTTAAGCACGTTGTTAAAGGGTAATATCCTTCCTTTTCTAATCTTTCGCCAACTAAAATTTCTGAACCTATCCAACAGGAAGTGTAAGGTAATTAAAAAAGGTAAAACTTAATTTCAGAGTCATTGCATTTTAATTCTTAACAAATGCTAATTATTTCTTCTAAACTGCGATACACTTTTTCAGTTTCATCACTCATGCAAAAGTTGCGAAACGCGTCTTGTCTGGGGAGCTTGCTAATTCCAGCCCTTTGGCCTTTTGCAGAAGGGCTTTATTGTTTTTTTAAATTATTTCCACAGAAAAAGAAGGATATTTAAATAG
>JAHWGK010000222.1 GCA_020054495.1 Thermoplasmata archaeon
ACTGCCATTAACGGGTCCGTTGACTATGATTGTCCTCCCAGCAGCAATGAGGTCGCCATTAATAGTGCCATCAATGATTATTGTTTCACCACCTACATAAAGGTCATCATCGATTACCTCTCCACTGGTAACAGTTACGAGATCTCCATTGCGGGCATCAAATGCAAGGACAGGTACAGCAGTGAAGGTCATCAGCAATATTACCAACAAAGAGACAATCAACCCCTTAAGAATATGTTTTGACATCTCTACTTCTTTGATAACTGTAGTTTTATTCATTTTATACCTCTCCTTTCTTTTTGATTGTTTATTATCCATCCCTTCATATGTTGTATAAGCGGTCTTTCTGTTTGAATTCATTTTTTTCTCCTTTCTTTTTATTATTTAAATTATCCTGTACAGTTACCTTGTTTGGATTTATTATTATGTTCCATAGCAATGACTACATTTCCCTATTTGTGACCTTTGGCGACATAACTATGAGCCGTGCGCGTTCTGTTTCAGGTTCCGAGCAAACTCTTCCGCATGTTTAAGGT
>JAHWGK010000223.1 GCA_020054495.1 Thermoplasmata archaeon
GTATTTCTAATTCTTCTTTTGACTGAGGAAGACTTTCTGGATCTGTTGTGTTAAAAAGATTTAATCCAGTTTGTTGTTGTATTTGTAATATCTGCTCTTTAGCCATCATATCTCTATAAATAGAACTAACATAATCAGTTCTTTTCTTTAAGGAAAAAGGATCTTGAGCATAAGCTTTTAAATCGTATTGTTTAGCTGCAATACCATTTACTACTATATCTACAAACTTAGGTATAATTGGAACTGGCTTCCAATCTAAATTAAGATAAGATAAATCACCATTAATAGATAATTCATCTTTGTATTTTTGTATTGATTGTTCTCCTCTTGCATACAATCTCAACCTATGAAAATCATTTCTTAGTGAGTCAAACTTATTAGTACCTCTATCATAAACGAACCATTCGTTTTCAATAGCCTTAGCAACTTTGAGTCCATACTCAAAACTTCTTTTTTCATCGTCACTAACTACTTGACTAGGGAAATAACTTCTTATAACTGATTCAGCCATATTTATTTTATTAATTTAGATGT
>JAHWGK010000224.1 GCA_020054495.1 Thermoplasmata archaeon
ACCAACAGAAAATATAAACATTTATAGATAAAAATCAAGGTAATTAACAAGAATTGCATTTTTTTGTATATATACCATTTTTTGAATTTTGGTACGTACCAATTTTTGAAAAAAAGTATATATACTACTTGTTTAAAGCCTCAAAATTTTTTTTTTTCAATTTCTCATAGAACCTTAAAATTTTTTCGCGTACCAAAATTTTTTTTTTTTCAGTGGTAAGCTTCCTTTTGTAAGGAGAAAAACAGATGCGGGCGCCGGGATTTGAACCCGAGTTATAAGCTTGGCAAACTTTCTTGATGATTATTTTACTAGGAGAAGATACTACTAGGGTAATTGCCAATTTACATAAATTGGTAATTTGTCCGGACATTGTACGTACAGCCTTTACTCCTATTGGTTTTATTTTGTCCGGACATTGTACGTACAACTATAAATATTTCCAAAGATCCCTTATTTCATCCCAAGATTTCGCTAATTCTTCTACAGGAGCATCTTCTTTATTATCCTTTTTCATTATTGCCAGCCAATCT
>JAHWGK010000225.1 GCA_020054495.1 Thermoplasmata archaeon
TGACAATCTTACAGTATTTGCCTACCAGCCTTTCCATATATCTTTTTTCCATTTTTTCTCACCACCATTTCTTTTCTTTCCACACATTCCCATGCTAATTTGAAGCATGGCAATTGTTTCCGTGTATACTGTTCTCAAGTGACACTATATAAAGCTTTGGCGTTAGAAAATCAAAATGAAAAAATCGCCAAATGATAAAACGCACAATTTGACATTTTTACAAAATCAGGCCGCTTACTAATAATTAATAAAATAGTAAAACAGAGGATTATCAACAGGGTATTCTTTTGTTCTCTTATATAATGGCATTAATTGTATAATAAAGTTTATATATTATATTGCCCCAAGATATCTGTAGAACGAACAATGATAAAAATGAATGACTTGGGGAGTACCGCAATAGCTGCTGTGATATTGCTTATCAGCTTTATTTTGATAGCTGCTACAGTTGCATCAATTATATCTAGTGGTTCGGAAGGTGCGTCAGAAGAAGAGATCGAAGAAATGCTCGATGACATTCTTGATGAGCT
>JAHWGK010000226.1 GCA_020054495.1 Thermoplasmata archaeon
TGTTCTGCAAAATGAATATAGTTATCAGTGGTATCTTGATCTTCATGGCCTAACCAATTTTTTACTGTGAAAACATCATATCTACCAGTTTTGATTTTTGTGTCAATAAGTCTGGCAACTGCACACCAGTGTCTCATATCATATGGTCTAAAATAAGACCATATTTTCTTACCATGTTTACTGAGATTATGCCCAAGATGTCTAACGGTAAATGGTTTTCCACTTGGTTGTAGATATAAAACGTCCCCAGAATACTGGTTTTCTACTTTTGGCCTCCATTTATCAATCCAGTTCTTAATACTTTTATGAGATCGAGAACTAAGTATGAACTTTTCAGGTAAAACAGTCCTCCGTGATCTACTTTTTTTGGTCTCAGTGATCGTAATACTACCTCTCCCTTTGTTATCTATAACAACGTCATTCACTGTCATTTCACATATTTCGCTTGGCACTCTCCAACCTATCAAAAAGCTATGATAAAACAGGTATTGATATAGAGCTCTTTCATAAGGATCGTCTGAATAAT
>JAHWGK010000227.1 GCA_020054495.1 Thermoplasmata archaeon
ATTATATCTAGTATATAATTCTAAAAGTTCTCTTTTATTACTTAATTCAGCAATTGCTTCTTGTGTTGTTACAGACTCTAAAGTTTCTATATCAGTTTTTAACATTTCAATTTCTCTTTCAAAGATTAAATTTTTTGAATATAAATAATTTATAAGATCTACTATTCTGCAGGAGTAACCCCATTCATTATCATACCATGATAAAATTTTTACTAAATTTCCCTTTTCTCCGATAACTTTTGTGCTTAATCCATCTATTATCGAGGAATGAGGATTTCCAATAATATCAACAGAAACTAGAGGTTCTTCAGTATATTCCATAATTCCTCTTAATTTTGTATTTGCTGCATTTTTTAAAGCTTCATTGATATCAGTAACAGTGGCGTCTTTTTTTAATATGCAAGTAAAATCTGTAAGAGAACCATCTGGTGTTGGAACTCGAACTGCCATACCATCTAGTTTATCTTTTAATTCTGGAATAACAAGAGAAACAGCTTTTGCGGCACCAGTTGTTGTAGGTATT
>JAHWGK010000228.1 GCA_020054495.1 Thermoplasmata archaeon
ATTAAACGAAATCCTCAAACAGGTTAACAAAGAATGAGACAAGGTTTTGAGTTAAGTCTTATTTTATAAGGGGAGTAAGTAATCTATTAAGTAATGGAAAACCATCCAAGAACTGTAGGAACAACGAATTATAAGTTGCCTTGTTTCGTGATTTTGTTACTTCAACTTCAAATTCACCCCATGTACCCCACAGGTTATCAGTATCCTTAGTTCTTGCTCTAATTGTCCAAATTCCTTGCTCAATCCATTTATGACTCGCAGTTATTTTCTCTCCAGAAGCATATGGGCCAAGCCATCCTGTACCACTATTGTCTCCCCATTCAATCCAATAGTATAAATCATTACCGATGGGAGATGTGGCTGTAAAATTATATTCATCTTCTGAACCTACTTCTCCATTGGGCGGACCATCTATATCTGGCGCTGTTGGTACATTTGGGTCCAGTTCTCCTATCGCATGGAGATAACCCCAAGAACCTGGATGATAACCATCATTACATGAACCAACATATACAGTACCAT
>JAHWGK010000229.1 GCA_020054495.1 Thermoplasmata archaeon
CGGGAGATTGGAATGAACCAATCACTGAGGATGTTGGAGATTCACCTAGGAGCGTATTTATTGGAGACGCCAACAATGGCGGGCAGAATGATATTGTCACGGCGAATTATGATGATGATACCATTTCAATTTTATGCTGGAACACGGTGATAAAAGATTATAATGCAAAAATCACTAAAAAAGTTGTAGATATGCCATATATTGCCTGTATCGGGGACGTCAACAATGATGGACAGAATGATATTGTCGCGGTGAATCCGCTTGATAGTTCCGTTTCAATTTTTTGTTGGACCGCTATGGCAGGAGGAGTAGGAGGAATCGCTCCAGGTGATGATGATGATGATGATGATGATGATGAAAAAATAAATATATTATTAATAGGGATAATCATCGGTAGTATTAGCGCAGGTGCTCTGGCAGGTCTAGTTGCTATATTCCTTAGGAAAAGAAAGCGATAATCTAATTAAATAAAATTCAAATTACTTTTTTTTTTATTTTAACTTTGTGTAATATTTTTAT